>CALAXS010000386.1 GCA_937895305.1 uncultured bacterium | reverse complement strand
GCGCACTTCGATCATGTTCATTTCCTGCAATTTTTTGTTGGGTGAATAGCTTCGGGTACTGCACGGTGGTGTGCATGGAGTCGCTATGGTATCGCAGTGGTGGCAGGGGTGTAAAGGGCGGGTGGGGATTGGCAGAATAAAACGCGCCCGGAAAGCCTAGCGATCGTGGCCTTCCGGGCGTCTTAATGACGTGAAGCTTTTACTACATTGAATTCGTTACGGTGTAACGAAAAACGGATTAACCGATTGCGTCTTTTGCAGCTTTAGCAATGCGGAACTTAAGAACTTTCTTTGCAGGGATCTTGATGGTTTCGCCAGTTGCAGGGTTACGACCCATGCGTGCTTTACGCTTTACTACGATGAGCTTGCCAAGACCGGGGAGAGTGAGTCCGGGGCCAGCTTGTGCATAGGCGAGTTCAGCTTGTGCTGCAAGTACGCCGACGATGTCTTTTTTGGACAGGCCGGTTTCTTCAGCAAGTGCTTCGATGATTTTTGCTTTGGTCAGTGCTTTGGCCGCAGGGGCTGCTTTTTTAAATGCCATGGTTTTAGATTCTCCTAGTAATCATTTTTTTGAAACTTCCACTTACTCCATCGATCCTGTACCCTTGGTAGGTGTAAGAACCGTTCTTGAGGACCGCAGCGCCCCAAGTGAAGCGTCCTTTAATTAACGTTTAAATAAGGTTTTGTCAAGCCCTATTCCCAAGGGTAAAAAAAAATCGGCTGCTTAAAGGCCCTGTTTTTATTGGTCAAAATAGAATATCAGTTTTTGTGTTTTTTCATAATCTTTGTAATACACTCAAATACAACGAGTTACGTACTCTTTACATTTTCCGGGTCGGGCTGAAAATATCATGCTGTGTTTATAGGCTTTTGTACCGGATGGATGACGAGGAAGGTAAAAAACGGAATGATTTTAGCTGTAATTGGTGACGTACGGAGTAACTTTTTGGCATTTGAAGCGGTTTTGGATGCTGTTGAGGCGGAGGGGATCCATATTATTGTGCAGACGGGAAACCTGGCTTTGGGGGGAGATGGTGGCAATTCCGTGATTGAATTGTTACAGGAACGGTCGGTGATTCCCATTCAGGGGACCGAGGATCGGCAGACGGTTATGTATCGGAAAAAGGCGGCTTCTTTCCGGAAACGGCTGCCGGAATCGCTGTGTGATGCCATGGCTGCGGCGCAGGAATATTTGAGTAGTCGCAATCTGGAGTATCTGGGTGAGTTGCAGCGGGTCAAGAAGCTGGAGATGGATGGGCTCTCTATCGTCTGTACGCATGGTGCACCGTCAACGCCTTCGGTGATTCTGGATGGGGATACGGAATTGTCGCGGTTCGAGCGGGAGCGTGAGGTGGCGTCACCGGACCTGGTGATCTGTGGGGGGGCTGATACATTTTTTGCGCGTCAAGCGGGGGATACGTTGTTTGCAGGACCGGGGCGTTTGGTCAATGCTGCGGGTGAGGCGGGGTATATGCTGGTCTCTACGGAGGAGCGGCCCTGGTCGGCGAAGTGGGTGGTGGTGGCGTAGTTGCTGCTAGCGGGACCAGAGGAGGTTGAGGAGTTGTGGGGCAAAGTGGTTGGTGAGGGCGAGGAGCACACCTGCGAGTAGGAGTGAAGCGAGGAGAAGGGTTGCGAGTTCTGCGGTAAGCAGTCGTATGAGGGTGTTACGGGCACAACCGACTTCCATCATGGTGCGCATTTCGCTCTCGCGCAGGCGCAGGGACAGGGCGATGATAAGGGTGAGGAGAAGGCCTGTGGCGAGGGCAACGAGCATATAACCTGCACTGATAAAGTCGCGGATGCGAAAGAGGGTGCTGAGCAGGTTTTCGATTATTTGGTGGGGAGCGACCAGTTGCAGTGTTTCGTGGCTCTGGTAATGGCCGAGCGCAAGGTCGTGGGCTTTCTGGTTTTCGGGTGCGTAGATCACGGCTGTGATGGGAAACTCGCCCTGGTCTCCGTGGAAGTGAAACCCGCTGCGGTTCTCGTCGGTGATTTCCATGAATTGCTCGAGCTTGGCGTTGGCGGTGAGGGTGGAATCGCTTTGCTTGAGGAGGAGGTCTTTGTCGGTATTTTCGTCGAGGGCATCGTGACCGTGGAGTAGCCCGGTCAGAATCCAGGCGGTCTTGAGATCGACGAAGACAGCATCATCGTCGGGGGTGCCCGTAGGTGCGAGGATCCCGGCGATGTGCATCTTGAGGGGGTAGGCTCCAGCGAGGTCAAAGACGTTTTCGGGGGAGGAGGTGAGGGTCTCCCCCACGCTCAGCCCAAGGTCCTTTGCCACGGTCGCACCCAGTATGCACTCGCCGAGCTGACTCAGGCTGTGGCCCTGTTGCATCTGGAGCTTACGGAAATCAAAGTATTCGAGGTGGGTACCGATGATGGTGTGGCCCTGTGCATTGAAGCGGGAATAGACGGGGATGTGTTTTCCGGGGTTCCGGGTTTGGAGTGTGTTGAGTGTGCTATAGGGTATGGGGTGTTGTTCGCGGTGTTGAAAATAGAGTGCGTCTATGACGAGGTCGAGTGCGCTGCCTCTTGGGCCGAGGAGGAGGGGTGTTGCTGCAGCACGATCCATGAGGTGGTTCTGGGCCTGTTGTACGAGTTGGTTCAAACCCAGGGGAAGATAGAGGAGGATGCACAGGGCGAGGACAATCATGCCACTCTTGAGGCGGTGGTAGTGGATATAGCACCATGCGAGGTAGAGGCTATGCATAGGCGGTATCCCGTGCGAAGAATTTTGAAAAGTCTATGCTATGGTCGAAGCCTTTTAGAAGATCGTGGTCGTGGGTCACCATGATGAGGGTGGCCTCATTTTCAGCGGCTTGACCTTTGAGTAGCTGAACGATGGTGGATTTGTTTTCGGGGTCCAGGTTGCCAGTGGGTTCGTCGGCGAGAATGAGCCGGGGTTGTGGCAGGAGTGCGCGGCAGATGGCGAGACGTTGGCGTTCCCCCTGGGAGAGTTGTGCGGGGAATCGATTGAGGTACTTGCCGAGGCCCGTGGAGTGTGCGAGATCTTTACTGCGATTGCGCACGGTATCGTCGAGTTGGAGAGCGGGGGAAATACGGTAGGGCAGGAGGATGTTGTCTTGCACGTTGAGGTAGTCGATGAGTGCGAAGTCCTGGAAGACCATGCCGATGTTCTTGAGGCGAAATGCGCGACGTCGGGCGTCGCTCATGGTGTGGATGGAGTTTCCGAGCACTTCGACTGTACCGGATTGGGGGGTCAGGATGCCGGCCATGAGCCGGAGGAGGGTGCTTTTTCCGGAGCCGCTGGGGCCGATGCATGCGGTGTGCTGGTGCGTTGCCAGTTGAATCTGTTCGATGTGGAGCTTGAACGGGGTGCCGGGGTAGGTGAAGTGGAGTCCCTGGATGTTCACGAGTGCGTCCATGGGACTTAGCTTTCCCGGGGCTTGCGTTCCCAGACGCGGTAGGTGCAGGGGTAGTCGTTTTTTTCGTCGGCGTCGGTACATTCTTCTTGTGCGATAGTCCATGCATGAACATCGAATTCAGGAAAATAGGTGTCGCCATCCACTTCGGCTTCCACGTGGGTAATGTAGAGCCTGTCTGCCATGCCGAGGGCTTCTTGATAGAGGGCAGCACCGCCGATCACACAGGCTTCTTCCACCTCCGTGATGGTACTGATTGCTTCGGTGAGGCTGTGGGCCAGGGTGCAGCCGGGTGCTTCGTAGTTTTTGTTTCGCGTCACTACGATATTGATACGTCCTGGAAGGGGGCGGCCGATGGATTCCCAGGTCTTGCGGCCCATGATGATGGGTTTGCCCATGGTGGTGCGCTTGAAGTGTTTGAGGTCGTTGGAGAGTCGCCAGGGTAAGTCGTTGTCCCGGCCGATGCAGCGGTTTTGGGCCATGGCGACGATGATAGCGATAGTGGGTGTGTTGGTCACAGTGTGGCCTTGTTTAATGGGTTGCGAGGTAGGCTTTCAGGGCTTCGCGCCAGGGTGGCATGATGTCGAGGCCCTGATCCTGTGCATGTTTGTTTTCGAGTATGGAGTAGTTGGGGCGCTTGACGGTGGTTTGAAATTCGCTTGCGGTGGCTTTCACCAGATTGGTTTCTGTCCGGGTTTCTTCAAAGATGGCCTGGGCAAATTCGTACCAGGAACACCCGCCCTGGCAGGTGGTGTGGTAGAGGCCGGGTTCGGCTTTCTCTGCGAGGAGTTTCATCTGTTGGGCCAGATCGCCTGTAAAGGTGGGGGTTGTATATTCGTCGGTGACGACTTTGACTTCGGGACGGGATGCAGCGAGGTCGAGCATAAGGTTGACAAAGTTTTTACCGCCTTTGGCGCGGCAGGGTGCGGCTCCGTAGATGGCTGCGGTGCGGATGGTGATATGGTTGGTGGGGTGTTCTGCTGCGACAAGGTGCTCGCCAGCGAGTTTGCTAGCCGCGTAGACACTGAGCGGTGCAGGGAGGTCGGTCTCTACGAAGGGTTGCTCTCCCCCATTCCCGAAGACATAGTCTGTACTGACATGGATCATGCGTGCGCCGATTTTACGACAGGCAATGGCCATGGTCCGGGGTGCAATCGCATTGATGAGGTAGGACCATTCGGGATTTTCTTCGCACTTGGGTACGTTGTGTGCTGCAGCGACATTGACGAGGAGGTCGGGTTTAACTTTGCTGGTGATCAGTTCGTGGGTAGCCTGTTGATCGCCGATGTCAATATGGAGTCCATCGCCGTCGAGATCGGCACCGATTACTTTATTGCCGGCATAGACCTTGGTGATTTCTGTGCCCAGCTGTCCCTGTGCACCAATTATTAAAACGCGCATGTACCGCTACTCCTTCATCCATGAGCCTGGAAAAGCTGGCCCGTATAAGTGGGTGAAGTATGCCACAGGGCTGTAGATATGGGCAAACCCGCCGGGGGTGTTATGCGCCTTTGCGGATGCGTTCCATGATAGATGCGGTGGAGATGCGTTCGTCGCCAGCGATGAGGGCGATACAACCGCCCTGGGTTTCGATGATGCTGCGTTCCCCTTCGTCGATGCCGCCGTGAAGGTGCTGGAGTCCTTTGGCATAGACGTCTGGCTGGAGTGCCTGGAGGATGTGGGTGCAGTCGGGCTCGGCGAAAACGGTAATGTAGTCGATACATTCTACGGCAGCGAGTACGGCGACGCGTTCGGATTGGGAAGCGAGGGGATGGCCTACGCCTTTTGCTGTCAGAACGGAGCTGTCGCTGTTCACACCGACGATGAAAACGTCGGCGAGGCGTGCAGCCTTGAGTAAAAACTCAATATGTCCAGCATGGAGGATCTCGAAAAAACCGTTGGTCCAGGCTACGGTCTTGCCCTGACGGCGAAGGTGCCGGGTCAGGGTGGTGAGTTCTTCGATGCTCTTTGCCTTCTCAGGTTCTGGTGCTGTGGTGGGCGGTGTGGTCATGGGGCATTTCTTTCTTCGGCTTGTAGCGTTTCCAGCCAGTAGTCGTAGAGTTCTTTGAGCATGGTCTCGAAGGGGATGGCGGGTTCCCAGCGTGCATCGAGTTTAGCCTTGTCGTAACAGCCTTCCACCAGGGGAACGTCGACGGGGCGCATGCGTTCGGGATCTTCTTCGACCTGGATTGGGGTATCTGTAAAACTGATGAGGGTATCCAGTGCGTAGCTGATATTCCGGGCTTTGCCGGAACAGAGGTTGTAGGCCTGGCTTGGGATGCCGTCGAGGGCGAGGGCTGCGTAGCCGCGAATGATGTCGTCTACGTGGGCAAAGTCGCGGGCTGCTTCGAGGTTACCGACTTTGATGGTGGCGGCTTCGGGGTGCAGCGTGGCAGCGGCGACCTGGCGTGCGAAACTGGAGAGCACATACTGGTCTGATTGACCGGGACCGGAATGGTTGAAGGGGCGTATGCGAATAATTTCGAGGTCTGTGCTGCGGCTGAGGTATTGGCAGTATTGGTCTGCGGCGGCCTTGGAAATGGCGTAGGGGTTCTGGGGCCTGAGGGGGTGCTCTTCGATGATGGGCAGAAATTGGGGTGGTCCGTAGGCGTCTGCACTGCCGATGTAGATGAAGCGGGGTAAAGTCGGGCAGTCGAGGAGTGCTGTAGCCAAGCGTATTGTACCGAGCAGGTTAATGTCCATGGCCCCGACAGGGTCACGCCCGGCATGGGGCACGAAAGCCATGGCAGCGAGGTGAAAGACGTGGGTCAGGGTACCGGCGTTGTGGAGCAGGGTTTGGATGGCTGGACTGTCGCAGAGGTCGGCATGGTGATCCACGTCGCCCTGATAGTCGGTGGTATACACTTCCCAGCCTTCATCGACAAGATAGCTGCTGAGACGACGGCCCACAAAACCTGCTGCACCGGTAATCAGTGCACGGTGGGTCATTTAGCCTGGTCCATCCGGGCCTGTTGCCGTGCCATATCGCCGTCGACCATGGCTACGATAAGGTCTTTGAAAGAGTAATCGCGTTCCCAGCCGAGTTTTGTGCGGGCTTTGGTGCAGTCGCCGAGGAGGAGTTCCACTTCTGCGGGGCGGTAGAATTTGGGGTCAACGACCACATACTTTTCCCAGTCGAGGCCCACATGGTCGAAGGCAATCTGGCAGAACTTGCGGACGCTATAGGTCTCTTCGGTAGAGATGACGAAGTCTTCGGGCTGGTCTTGCTGGAGCATGAGCCACATGGCACGGACGTAGTCGCCTGCGAAGCCCCAGTCGCGTTTGGCGTCGAGGTTGCCCAGGCGAAGTTCTTCCTGGGTGCCGAATTTGATACGGGCCACGGCGTCGGTAATCTTGCGGGTTACGAATTCGAGGCCACGGCGGGGGGATTCGTGGTTGAAGAGGATACCGGAGCAGGCGTACATGTCGTAGCTTTCGCGGTAGTTCACGGTAATCCAGTGGCCGTAGACCTTGGCCACGCCATAGGGGCTGCGGGGATAGAAGGGGGTGTTTTCGGTCTGGGGTGTTTCGCGAACATGGCCGAACATTTCGCTGGAGGAGGCCTGGTAGTAGCGAATGGATTTGTCCACATGCTTTA
>CALAXS010000385.1 GCA_937895305.1 uncultured bacterium | reverse complement strand
TCGGCCTTTATAGATAAACCTGCTCACAAATTTCTCCATTCTAATAAGGGGCCGTACTTGATTTTATTCATGATAGTCTCCGTTAACGCGATCTATGATGAAGTTGGGGCGACCTTTCACATCGTCGTGGATACGGGCCACGTATTCGCCGATGATGCCGATACCGAGGAGGTTTACACCACCGAAGAAGGTGGTGACGATGAAGAGAGAGGCCCATGAATCAACGGCGATGCCTGTGATGAGTTTTGCGTAGAGAGCCCAGAAGATGAGCAACATGCAGAGCACAATGGAGAGGGCACCCGCGAGACGGAAGCAGAATAGGGGGACATAGGAGAAGGAAAAGATGGCGTTCATAGCGAGACGCCATTGCCCGCGAAGACCCAGGCGGGTCTGGCCGTGTTCACGTTTGCGACGCGCAACGGGAATGCCGATTTGTTTGAACCCGGTCCAGGCGCGGAGGCCACGGAGGAAGCGGTTGGATTCGGGCATCTTGAGCAGTGTGTCGACGACGCGACGGTCCATGAGCGCGAAGTTACTGGCATCGAGGGGAAGGTCAATGTGGGCAATCCAGCTAAGGAGTCGGTAAAAGGTCCAGAAGAGCGCGCGTTGGAGGGGGCCTTCTTCGCGGGAACTGCGCACGGCGTAGGCGACCTGGTTTCCATCTTGCCAGGCTTTAATAAAATCGGTAAATGCGGCGGGGTCGTCCTGGAGATCGGCGTCCAAAATGATGATAGCATCGCCGGAGCTGATGCTCAGTCCGGCCTGGATGGCGGGTTCCATGCCAAAGTTTCTGGAAAGGTGAACCGCCTTGATGCGACCAGGGTGTTCTGTAGCGAGGCGGTCCAGGATCGCCGCACTGTTGTCGTGGCTGCCGTCATTGACGAGGATAATTTCTGCACCGCCGGGGGGCTGTATCTGGTCGAGCATGGTGGTGACCTCGTCCACAAATTGGGGCAGGGTATCTGCCTCGTTGTAGACGGGGCTAACGATGCTGAGTTTCCAGTTTTCGTTGGCTTGTTGGGCCATCTATAATTTACTCCGGTTTGCGGACCACAGCGAAAACGGACAGGCCGAAGGGCACGGGAAGGCCTTTATCAATCCAGGCCGCTTCCCATCGACCATAGCATGTCAACGTGTTATTCACGAAATCGGGCACGGGGGGATATTCTACACCGTCGAGCTGGACCTTGCGAAAACGGTCGCGGAGCCGCAGAACAATGGCGGGGGGCATGCTGATAGCGTTCCAGTAGTTGAGGTCCAGCACGTCTAACCCGGCGAATTGCGCCGTGCCTGCCAGGAGTGCGCGGTTGTAGCGACGATAGTGCTGATTGTATTCGTCCCAGGCAGAGAAAAGCCATTGATACGCGGGTACAGCAATAACACCGATACCACCTGGCTTGAGTACGCGACGGGCTTCTTCGAGGACTCCCACATGGAGGTCAAGGTGTTCGAGCACATCGAGCATGACGAAAGCGTCAATACTGCTGTCCTTGAGCGGCCAGCCGTGATCGGCGTTGAAGGGAAGGCCGTGGGCGGCACCTTGTTCGACTGCGAAGCGTGCACCTTCAGGGTGTAGATCGCTAGCGATGACCTTCCAGCCAAGGGATTGTAGCTGTGCTGAAAAATAGCCACCACCACAACCGATTTCGAGGAGGGTGCCTTTTTCGGGGGCGTGACGTTGAAGGCAATGGCGCACAATGCGACGTTTGTTTTTAAACCACCAGTACCCTGATTCTGTTTTGTGGTGTTCTAGCAGCCATTCGAGTCGCACAGTGCTTTTCCTGTCAGGTCGTTATCAGGTGTTCATCTGGAAATGTTCGCCCAAATAGACTTGGCGCACTTTTTCATCTTCGGCGATTTCTTCGGGGGTGCCGGACTTGATGACTTCACCCGCGCTGATGATGTAAGCACGGTCGGCAATGTGCAGGGTTTCACGGACATTGTGGTCGGTGATGAGAACACCTATCCCCAACTTTGACAGGTTGACGACGGTTTCCTGCAGGTCCGCGACGGCGATGGGGTCGATGCCAGCGAAGGGCTCGTCGAGGAGAAAAATCTTGGGGTCGGTCACGAGTGCACGTGCGATCTCGGTTCGACGGCGTTCGCCGCCCGAGAGGGTATAGGCCGGGCTATTGGCGAGGTGGGTGATGGACAGCTCTTCGAGCAACCAGTCCGCCCGTTCGTTTCGTTCGGTCTTGCTTAGTTTCTGATATTCGAGGATGGCCATGAGGTTTTGTCGAACGGAGAGCTGGCGAAAGACCGAGGCTTCCTGGGGCAGGTAGGCCATGCCTTCACGGGCACGTTTATACATGGGTAGTTTGGTTACGTTCTGATTGTTGTAATAGATGGCACCTGCGTCCGGTTTGAGCAAGCCTACAGTCATGCTGAAGGTGGTTGTCTTCCCTGCACCGTTAGGGCCAAGGAGACCGACCACTTCGCCAGGGCGTATGCCGATGGAGACATCACGCACAACGGTACGTTTCTTGAAAGCCTTTACCAGGCCTTCAGTGCGCAGGAGGTAGTCTTTGTTTTTTGGGGCTTTACTCATGGGTATCCGTAAGTGTAGTTAGTTCATTGCTGTCCAGGAAAATCCAGTGTAATACCTTTGACTCTAATATGCACGCCTCGCTTGCCCTCGCAATGACGGGTAAGGTTAGGGCCATGTGTTACACAAAGTGGTGTTCTGCCTTTATTGACAAACCTGCTCACAAATTCCTCAATTCTATATTGGACAATACTGTAGTTAGTTTGATTTGAATATACCAGGATACGCCGCATCAAGGAGCAATCGGTTCATCTGCTTGCCTTCTTCGGGACTGCGGTTGGCCTTGACCAGCAGATTCTGTGCTGCTTCGGAAATGGTCTTGCCTTCCCATGCTGCATCCAGATAGAACTTTGGATTTTCAATGTTCTTGTTGATGAGCTTGAGGAGGTTGGCCTTCATACCAAGGAGCTGTTCGTTGGATGCGTTGGGCAGGGCCTGGCGCTGGCTCGCATCGAGGAGAACAGCGATCTGTTTTCCGGGGGTGGGCTGGTCGCTCTTGTTGTCGGCCTTGAATGCTGTTATGAATCCGTCCCAGTTGAGTACATCGATGTCCCGTAGCAGTGCCGGATCCGCAGGACCACTACCACCGAGGGCCTGGGTATCGATTTCATCGGCCTGCATCCCCTCGATTTCAGATTCGCCAGTGCTCATATTGATTGTAATCTTGGTCCCTTTAATGCGGTTACCGTTGGACATGACAATATAGGGTCCGCCCGAAAAGACGACGCTTCCACTTTTTAGATTGTATACGCCGTGGCCTGCGGTGATAGTCGCATCGGCATGCCTCACGGAGACAGCACCGTCCATGACCATACGCGAAGGTTGGGTCTCCCCTTCATCAAAGGAGAAGGTCATGGTCTGGGCCTTGATGGGCATAGGCTTTTCGTTGGGATCGTCAGAGTGGAGCGTGATTTCCACGTCGCCAGAAAGCTCTTCTATGCCGCCTGTCTTAAAATTAATTTTTGCGAGTCCGGCGTTAACTTCCATTTTGGTGTAACTGCCCGTTTCCTGTGCAATAGCATTCAGGCAAAAACATAACGCAATAAAGAGAGTGATGTGTTTTTTCATTGGATTCCCATGGCTCCTAGTTGGATGGTCCCGTGAATATTCTTTAATAGCAGACGTTGTTCGTCTGGAAATAATTCAAGTCCTTCGGCATCGATTTTCATTTCGTCCCCACTGACCGTGAGGGGCTTCTCGGTCCAGGCGTAGCTGGTACCGTCTTCTTTAATGGCCCAGGTGATGTCTTGCATGGCGAAGTTCATGGTGCCTGTATTGGCACGGACTTCGCCTTCGAGGTAGGCTTGTTCATTTTGCTTGAATATGCCCCGGGTCGCGTTGAGGTGAAATTCTTCGGCACCGGTCTCGTTGTTGTAGGCCCAGGCTTCTGCGTCTTCAAAGCGGTAGCCTGCTTCGTTCATTGCCGCAGCCTGACGCGCGTGAAGCTTGAAGACCGGGCTTTGCTCCAATTCGGCGATAGCTTTGCCCCAGAGAAAAAGATCGATACCACTGATAACCGTTTCGCTTTGGCTGTATGCATCGTTTACAGGTATGGGCATACTTTCTTCCGGCACTTCGGTACTGTGCTGTTGGATGGGTTCGCTACAGGCACTCAGGAGGAGAAGCATACTGGGGATGCACCACTTCATGGAGTATCCTTTGAGTTGCGTGTGAATACCGCCTTAAGTCCGTCCAGGGTAAGCCAGGGATCGACCACATCGATACTGTCGTTAATTTCTGCAATGAGTGCTGCGAGGCCCCCCGTGGCGACCACGGTTGCTTCTTCATCCATCTCGTCCATCATGCGTCGGGTCAGTCCCTGAACCAGATCAGCGTAGCCATAGGTGAGACCGCTGCGGATATTACCCACGGTGTCTGTACCGATGACATACTTGGGTATGGACATCTCGACGCGGGGTAGTTTGGCGCAATGCTCAAATAGTGCATCTGCGGAAAGTTGTACACCGGGGACGATGACCCCGCCCTTCCATTCGGCTTTCGCGGTGACCACATCGAAGGTGGTGGCGGTGCCAAAGTCAATAACAATGAGCGCACCGTCGTATTTACTGATGGCACCCACTGAGTTTACGATGCGGTCTGCGCCGACTTCTTTGGGGTTATCCACCTGGATGACCATGCCCGTCTTTACACCGGGTCCGACCATGAGGGGGGTAACACCGAATGCGTCGTGGCAAACCTGCTGGAGTGCCATGTTCAATTGGGGTACGACGCTGGAAATACAGCAGCCGGATACGGCCTTGGGGTCGACTCCGGAGGTGGTGAGTAGCATGAGAAAAAGAATACGTAGCTCGTCGCTGGTACGGTAGTTATGGGTAACAACGCGCCAGTGTTCACGGAGGGTATCCCCTTCGTAAAGACCGAGTACGGTATTTGAATTGCCAACATCAATAACGAGGAGCATGGGCTGCTTCTTTCTTATTTTTCCCGCTTGAGCCACTACCATAGCAAGTGTATGGAGGGGGTGAGCAAGTATTTCTCTATTGTTGGAGGATGGTGATTCCGTCAGTAATTCGCACAAGCTCTTTATCCATAAGGACTTGTAGTGATCCATCCCGATTAAGCTCTTGAACGATTCCGGTGCCTTGGGAACATGAAATGGTGTGATTTATGACATTACAGGCCTTGGACCAACGTTTCCATATCTGCTCTTGCTGTCCGGTTCGGTGGGCCTTAACCTGTAGATTGAGGTGTTTGAGGAGGGCGGTGAGGACTTGCTTGCGGTCGAGGCTTTGGCCTGTGGCAATAGCGAGGGAGGTGGCGGTGGGTTGTAGTTCGTCGGGAAAATCGGCCTGGCTATGATTCACGTTGAGCCCAATGCCAAGGGCGCAGTAGCCGTTGCGATGTTCCACAAGGATACCGGCGCATTTTTTACCGTCCCAGAGGAGGTCGTTGGGCCATTTAATCGTGGGTCGGGTTTTGCAGTTCATTTTTTCTGCAAGATCGCTAAGGGTATCGAGGAGGGCAAGGGCAGCGAGGAAGGTAAGGCCCTGCGGCTCCCCCTTGAGGCACACACTCAGCCAGAGCCCTTTGCCGGGGGCACTGTGCCAGTCGTTGCCGCGGCGACCCCGGCCTGCGGTCTGTACATCAGCCAGGAATGGGGCACCGTCCTTTTGGGCTTCGAGCGCGAGGGTGTTGGTGGATTCGGTCTCTGCCATGAGGCGGATGGTCTTGAGGCAGGAATGCTTTTGAAAGCCACCACACATGAAATCGTCTATGGAGGGGGTGTCAGACATTTTCGATGAGCAGGGAAATATCCACCGCCGGGGAGGAATGGGTTAATGCTCCCACCGAAATAAGGTTAACACCCGTTTCTGCTACACCACGCACCCGGTCCAGGGTCATGTTGCCACTGGCTTCGAGGAGAATGTCTTTGCCTGCCACTTTAGCGACGGCTTTTCGCAGGGTGTCGTTATCCATATTGTCGAGGAGAATAGCGTCTGCTCCGGCACTCAGTGCCAGGTCCAGTTCTTCAAGGGTTTCGACTTCGATTTCAACACGCTGAAGATGGTGTGCGCGGCCGCGGGCACCGTGAATCGCTTCGGTAATACCGCCTGCTGCGATAATGTGATTTTCTTTGATAAGGATACCGTCGGCCAGGTTGAAGCGGTGATTCACCCCGCCCCCATGGCGCACAGCGGCCTTTTCAAGTACACGTAGCATGGGCGTGGTCTTGCGGGTATCGGCAATGCGCGCCGGGAGATCCCCTACTGCTTCGACAAAATTATGGGTTGTAGTCGCTACACCGGAAAGGTGCTGGAGGAAGTTCATGGCGACCCGTTCTGCGGTCAACACACCACGGGTACGCCCTTCGAAGTAAGCGATACGATCGCCCGCTTTAAAGCTGGCACCATCGTCCAGGGCTTCCCATTTTTCTACATCGGAACCGACCAATTCGAAAGCGCAACGAAATACGGTAATACCACTCAGTATACCGTCGGATTTTGCAATGAGGCTGGTATGGCATCGTGAACCAAGCGGTACAGTGGACAAGGTCGTACCATCGCCATGTGCGACATCTTCGTCGAGGGCCATACGGATAATCGTTTCTACTGTGCGTTCCATGAGGTCTCCTTCACAACTGCTCTCCGAGTGTAGCATACGGAGTAAAGAAGCTTCGAGGGTAAAGTAGATCTGACCCACACGAAGTCCGTACAATACACCACGCGTCGGAGGAGTAGCATAATTGGTAATGCAGTAGTCTTGAAAACTACCGCCCTCGGGCTTGCAGGTTCGAGTCCTGTCTCCTCCGCCATTTTATTATTGCACCCAGTCTACACGGGTGCTACGTCTGCACGACAATGTCGTGCATTGACAAGGTTTTGGGCGATTGCCATGTGTAAGCTTCTGCGCGAACAACCGGTAGGTGCTGTAGGGTCTATTGTTGATACATTTATAGGTACACCCGTTGGTTCATTCGTGGCTGGAGCTGTGAAAGGGGGGTGTTATTAATGAATAATAAGGTACCGCGTTGAATAACATCGGTGATCGAAGAAGGAGCCGTTTATATGCAGAAAAGTAGTTGCTTAATGCTGACTTGGTACGCCGCACTTGTGCTTGTAGCCGCGTGCGCAGAAGCGCGCGAAGATCCGACCCCGGATCCATCGAATCCCGGCACAACCATCGTATTGGGTGAAAACGGCAAGGCGCTTGACCGGGCGATTCTGAGCGCGTCCAGCGGTGACTTTTCTGGCGTCATACTGGTTGCCCAGGGAGGCGAAGTACTCCTTCACAAGGGGTATGGCCTGGCTCATCGCGATAGCGGTCGCCCCAACGCACCCCTGACGGTGTTCGATTCTGGCTCCCTTGCTAAACCGTTTACAGCAGTGGCGGTACTTCAGTTGGTCGACGCGGGAAAACTTGCTCTCAACGACACGCTTGCAGATCATTTTCCCGGCGTGACGCACGACAAGTCATCTATCACGATTCATCAGTTGCTTACCCACACGTCTGGCCTCGACGCATTTCATGGTGGTGACTTTTCCGAAATATCAAAAGAAAAGGCTCTCGAAACCATACTGAACGCAAGACCTGTGGCGGCACCTGGATTGGAGTTCCGATACTCAAACTCCGGCTATACGCTTCTGGCGGCGATCATCGAGAAGGTTTCCGCACTATCGTGGACGGAATACCTTCGAACGCATATCTTCGAGCCGGCGGCAATGAAACACACCGGTTTCTATGGAGATAAGAGTTTTCGAGAAGTAGGAGTCGCAAGCGCGTACGACAACAAAGGGAGGGATCGCAGATCGCCATTGACCTGGCCCGGTCCATCTTGGGGTCTGATTGGGAATGGTGGCCTCGTAACAAATACGGAGGACTTGTTTCGCTGGCACCAAGCATTGCAGGATGGCACGCTATTGACGGTTCAAGGTTTAACCTCTCTCTACACGCCACAGGAGTGCACCAAACCCTTCTTGCCAGGAAACTATGAGGGCATCCGTGCCTTGCGAGATTCCATTCGTTCATCCTATT
>CALAXS010000384.1 GCA_937895305.1 uncultured bacterium | reverse complement strand
CCTTTTTGGGTGTCAATGCCACGGTATACGGTACCGGTACCCCCTTTACCCAGGATACGATCCAGTTTGTAATGGTAGAGCTTTGAGCGATCCGGGGTGTAATTCTCTTCGGCCATGGATACTACTCCTTAAACTTAGGCGTCCAGATCCAGCGCAATTTCTTTGGCATCGCCCCACATACCGTCCAAATCGTAAAATTCACGGGCTTCCTTGCGGAAGATATGGACGATAACATCACTGAAGTCCAGGAGAATCCAGCCGCCTTCAGCATCGCCTTCAACGTGGCGTGCTTTTACACCAACTTTAACCATCTCATTGCGAACAGTATTCATGACCGCTTTCATCTGGGGTACGCTGTTCACAGAGCAGTTTACAAAGACATCGGTAAGAAAGGTCAATCCGCGCATGTCGTAGGCTTTAATGTCTTCGGCCTTTTTCCCATGGGCAAGATCCCCAATTCTCAAGACCATTGCCATGAGGGAAGCATCTTCTGAATCATTTTTCTTTACTAAAATCGCCACAATGGACTCCTAAGCATTTAATGCTGCACGTAGTGCTTCGTTTACTATTTTGGGATTGGCTTTGCCCTGGGTAGCTTTCATTACCTGGCCGACAAAGAATCCAATTACTTTTTCGTTTCCGCCCTTGTATTGTTCTACCTGGGTTGGGTTGTTGGCCAGAATTTCTTCTACCACTGCATCAATGGCGCCCGTATCGGTTATCTGTACGAGTCCCTTGTCTTCAACAATTTTCTTGGGCGCGTCTCCGGTTTCGAACATGGCTTCGAGAACTTCTTTGGCTATCTTCCCACTGATTGTACCATCTTCTATGAGTGCCAGCAGGTCAGCCAGATCTACAGCACTAACCTTGGCGTCCATAATGTCCTGGTCTGCGGCACTCAGAAGCTTCTGTAGGTCGCCCATAATCCAGTTAGCGGCCTGTTTTGCATCGGCACCCTGGTCCATTACGGTTTCAAAGTAATCGGCCATAGCCTTGGTCGCTGTGAGAACCTGGACATCATAGGGGGATAGCCCGGTGGAATCTTCGAGGCGGGCACGCCGCGCTGCGGGCAATTCGGGCAGGCTGTCCTTGAGGGACTGTTCCCAAGCATCGTCCATAACCACGGGTACAAGGTCAGGCTCTGGGAAATAGCGGTAGTCGTGGGCGGATTCTTTCTGGCGCTGGGAGAAGGTCCGGTTTTTATCCGCATCCCAGCCACGGGTTTCCTGGATAATTTCGCCCCCGTCATTGAGTACTTTAATCTGGCGCTTGATTTCGTATTCGATGGCTTTTGCGGTACCGCTGAAGGAGGCTACATTCTTGACTTCGGTCTTGGTGCCGAACTCTTTTTGGCCCTTGGGCCGCACGCTGATATTGGCTTCTGCGCGGAGGGAGCCTTCTTCCATGTTGCAGTCGCTTACGTTGAGGTAGGCGAGGATTTGTTTCAGGCTCGTGAGGTAGGCAAAGGCCTCGTCGGAGCTGGTGATGTCAGGTTCGGTTACGATTTCGAGGAGGGGCATGCCGGCACGGTTAAAGTCGACACCACTTTGGCCACCGCCGATGGTGTGGGTATTGCGTGCAGTGTCTTCTTCCATGTGAGCGCGGGTAATGCCGATGTCTTTTTTCACGCCGTTGACTTCGATTTCGAGGTTACCGTCGTGGCAGAGGGGCAGGTCGTATTGGCTGATTTGATAGTTCTTGGCCTGGTCGGGGTAGAAGTAGTTTTTGCGGTCTTGTTTGGACCAGCGGGAGATGGTGCAGTTGAGAGCGAGGCCGGCCATGGTAGATTTGGTGACCATTTCGCGGTTAAGGACAGGCATGGCGCCGGGCATACCGAGGCATACGGGGCACACGTTGGTATTGGGTGGCGCATGAAAGTTGGTGCTACAGCCACAAAATACTTTGGACCGGGTGTTCATCTGAACGTGTACTTCCATGCCGATGACGGCTTCGTATTCCAATGTGAGGCTCCTTATTGAATGGGGGCTTTGCCCATATCCAGGCCGCTGTTTTGCTCGTAAGCGTGGGCCGTGCGCAAGAGGGTTTCTTCGTCGAAGGGTTTGGCCAATATCTGGAGGCCTGCAGGCAGGCCACTTCCGGTGAGGCCACAGGGTACAGATATACCGGGTAGGGCCGCGAGATTGGCAGAGATGGTATAGATGTCGCTCAGGTACATGGCCAGAGGGTCGTCGGTACGAGCACCGAATTCAAAGGCCGGACTGGGCGAGGTTGGAGTCACGATAACGTCACATTGTTCAAAGGCCTGGTCAAAGTCCTGCTTGATGAGCGCACGAACTTTCTGGGCCTTGAGGTAGTAGGCATCGTAGTAGCCACTGGAGAGTACGTAGGTGCCCAGCATGATACGTCGTTGCACTTCAGGTCCA
>CALAXS010000383.1 GCA_937895305.1 uncultured bacterium | reverse complement strand
GGAAACGATGAGACACCCAAAGATGATATGACGTTCATAGTACTCAAGGTTTCACCGTACCAAAAATACGGTAAGTATGTACTTCTACTTAAAAATAACCTGGAGCGTTTGCGGGGAGTATTAAAGAGGTAATCATCGAAGCAGTCACTTTTCTTCTGGACATCTGCCGGTCGTTTCGCTACCCTACCGATGGGTAGGTATACACAGCTTAGGAGCATCCCATGGATTTTAGAATCACCGATGATCAACTCGAACTGCGCGATATGGTGCGCAAGTTCGCCCGGCAGGAGCTGGCACCGAAAGCCGCGGAAATCGACCTGAGCTGCGAATTTCCGAAGGAAAACTGGCAAAAAATGGCGGATCTCGGCCTTTTGGGTATGATGATTCCTGAAGAGTACGGTGGTTTTGAAAGCGATGTTCTCACCTTTTGTATTTGCATGGAAGAGGTCGCCTACGCCTGCGCTTCCACCTCCCTCTCCTACCTGGCCCACACGGTCCTTTGCGCCTACAACCTCAGCCAGAATGGCTCGGAAGAGCAAAAGAAAAAATATCTCCCCGGCCTTTGCGACGGCTCCAAGATGGGTTGCCTCTGCATTACCGAACCCGACTCCGGCTCCGATGCCCTGGGCATGCAGACCTTCGCCGAAGAGCGGGGCGATAAATGGATACTCAACGGTTCCAAGACCTTCATCACCAATGCCCCTATCGCTGATGTCTTTCTCGTTTATGCACGTAGCGACCGCAACGACCGAAACCGCGGCATCACCCAGTTCATCATCGAGCGCGACACCCCCGGCCTCAGCACAGGCGAACCCTTCCACAAGATGGGCAATCGCGCTTCGCCCACATCCGAAGTGTTTTTCGAGAATTGTGAAGTGCCCGCTGAAAATATCGTCATAGGCCCCAACCAGGCCCTCGGTATTCTTATGGGTAACCTGGATGTAGAGCGCGCGGTCGGTGGTGCCATGGGCGTAGGTGGTGCGCAAGCCGCGCTCGACCGTGCCGTTGACTATGCCAAGACCCGCATCCAGTTCGACCAGCCCATTATCATGCACGAAATGGTACTCGACAAGGTGGCTGAGATGGCGACCAGTATCGAGGCGGCACGACTGCTGACCCATAAAGCTGCCTGGCTCTGTGATCAGGGCGAACCCTGCACGGAGAGTGCTTCCTATGCCAAACTCTTTTCGGCACAGATGGCGCAAAAGGCCACCTACGAAGCGGTGCAGATACTGGGTGGTTATGGCTACATGCAGGAATACGAGGTGGAACGCTTCATGCGTGATGCCCGCCTCGGTACGATTGGTGGTGGTACCAACGAAGTCCAGAAGCTCATCATCGCCAGAGAAGTTGTCAAACGCTCCATGGGTTAAGCCCATTGAGGTTGACATCAGAAAAGAACTCGTTCCTGCCTGCTGTGCTAAGGCCACCAGCTTCCCCTCGTTCCCTATTGCCTGCCGTGCTACGGCCTCTGCGTCAGTATGCTTAATCTGAGTCGGGACTGAAGTTGTAGTATTTCGTGCAAGCACGCCTGTTTTCCGAGGCTGGAGCCTCGGGGTATGCATTCCCAAGCTGGAGCTTGGGAACGAGTTCCTTTCTAACGTCAGTCTTTGTTAGACTGTCCCTTCGCGTATGGGTATAGAGGAAACCGGGCAAATTAGCATGATTAGATTTTGGATATTAGTATTTTGTATTGCTGCGCTTTTTTGCGTGGGGCCTGCCTCGGCGGAACCCCTCAGCTATAACCGCGACATCCGACCCATCCTGTCGGAGAATTGCTTCACCTGTCATGGACCCGACAAGAAGGCACGCAAGGGCGGGCTGCGGCTTGATGTGGAAGAAGTGGCCAAGGCGGCCCTTAAATCGGGTGCCACCCCCATCGTTGCAGGGGACCATACCAAGAGCACTCTCTACCAGCGCATCACTACGACTGATACCGATGACCACATGCCGCCCACAGAATCGGGCAAAACACTAACCCCTGCACAAATCGAAACCCTCACCCGCTGGCTCGACGAAGGCGCGGTCTACGAACCCCACTGGGCCTACATCACACCCCGGCGTCCAGACTTACCCGCCGTGCAGGACAGGGACTGGCTGAATACACCTGTTGATAATTTTATCCTGAGTGTCCTCGAAGAAAATGAGATTACGCCTTCAGCCGAAGCGAACAAGATAACACTCCTTCGTCGTGTTTATCTTGACCTCACGGGATTACCACCTACACCGGACGAGGTCGCAGCCTTTGCTGATGATGCTTCAGGTGATGCATACGAAAAAGTGGTGGACCACCTGTTGGCGTCGCCCCACTTCGGTGAACGCTGGGCACGGCACTGGCTCGACGCGGCACGCTACGCAGATTCCAATGGCTACAGCATTGATTCACCACGCAGTATCTGGGCCTATCGCGATTACGTCATCAGTGCTTTCAACCAGGACCTGCCCTTCGACCAGTTTGTGATTGAGCAAATGGCGGGCGACCTCCTGCCTGATTCCACATTGGACCAGAAAGTGGCCACGGGTTTTCACCGTAACACCATGATTAACGAAGAAGGGGGTGTGGACACAGAAGAATTTCGCATCGAAGCAGTCGCCGACCGCGTTGAAACGGTTGGTACGGTGTTTCTCGGCCTGACCATGGGCTGTTCCCGCTGCCACGACCACAAATACGACCCGCTGATGCAGGCTGAATACTTCAATCTCTTCGCTTACCTCAACAACGATAATGAAACGACCATCCCGGTACCCAATGCCGAAGAGGCCGAGAAAATCGATGCGGCCAATGAAAAGCTGGAGGAAGAAAAAGACGCGCTCAAGGCCTATCTCACGCAACAAGACGTAGCAGCCTTGACTGCCTGGGAAGAGGGCCTCTCTCTACAGGAACTTCGTAAGCTGGACGCGCCCCAGCGCGAGGCATTGCTGGTCGTGGCAGACAACCGCAATGACGAACAGAAAAAACTTGCGACCGAGGCCTTCCAGAAAATAGACAAGACAGCCCAACGCCATATAGGCCGCATTGCCAAATACACGCGCACAGTAAATAGCGCACCGACCTCGCTTATCCTCGCCAGGAATTCAGAACCGCGGGAGACCCACCTGCTCTTGCAGGGCGACTACACCCGCCCCGGCGATGTGGTCTTTCCCGGTGTGCCCCGATTCATCCACAACCCGGAACACACAGGCACCACACGCCTCGATCTGGCGCAATGGCTGGTCGACAAAGAGAACCCCCTCCTCGCACGCGTTACGGTGAACCGTTTCTGGCAGCGTCTCTTCGGTATTGGCATCGTTGAAACCGAAAACGACTTTGGCCTTCAGGGCACCCTGCCCAGTAACCCGGAGCTTATGGACTGGCTCGCGGTGGAATTTATGGACAATGGCTGGCGGATCAAGCCGCTGCTGAAAACTATTGTGTTGTCGGCCACCTATAAGCAGGCTTCTGTAGTGCGCGATGACCTTCAAACAAAGGACCCACTTAACACGTTGCTCGCAAGGCAAAATCGCGTTCGCCTCGATGCAGAAGTTATCCGCGATGCCACACTCATCGCCGCAGACAAACTGGACCCCACCATCGGCGGTCCCAGCGTCTACCCGCCCCAGCCCGAGGGGGTCACCAAGCTTGGACAACGTAACGTGGCCTGGAACGTGAGTAAAGGCGGGGACCGTTACCGTCGCGGACTCTATACTGCTTTTTTGCGTTCCACGCCCTACTATGCGCTTACGGTTTTTGATGCACCCAACGCGCAATTCACCTGCACCCGTCGTGTCCGTTCCAACACCCCGTTGCAGGCACTGACTCTGCTTAATGACGAATCTTTTTTCGAACTTGCCCAGGCCCTCACCCAACGTCTCTATAGCGACGATGAACGAACGCCAGAAGCGCGTATCGAAGACGCTTTCAGTTTTTGCCTGTCCCGTACGCCAACCCCGTCGGAACAGGACATCCTCATGGCGCTTTTTAACGACCAGCGTGCTTCCTTCGCCACCGCCTCCGCAGAAGAAGTTTCTGCCGTATACGAAGGTGAAGGCGACGCTGCAATCGACGGAGCTGCCTGGACCATGGTGGCCCGTGCCCTGCTTAATCTTGACGAATTTGTGACCCGGGAGTAAGACCGTGGATATACGCGAACATAACGGAACGGGTGCCTACGAGCAGGCACTGAAGCAAACGACACGTCGTCACTTCTTTCGGGATTGCGGCGTAGGACTGGGGTCTCTTGCCCTGGGTTCCATGATGAGCGAAGAAGCTGGCGCGGCCATGGCCGATGCCATATTGGCCCAGGCAGGAGACCGTGCACCCAAGGCGAAGAACGTCATCTTTCTTTTCATGGCGGGCGGTCCCAGCCAACTCGAACTCTTTGACTTTAAGCCTGAACTCCAAAAATACAACGGTACAACGATCCCCCAGTCCTATCTCGAAGGGCGTCGCTTCGCCTTTATGAATTCATCGTTTCAGATTGACAAGGTCAAGCTCCTGGGTACCCAACGAAAATTTGCACAGCACGGCAATTCCGGGGCCTGGGTTTCCGAATGTCTGCCCCACACCGCGGGCATCGTGGATGACATCTCCTTCATTAAAACCATCGCCACCGACGTGCCCAATCACGCTCCGGCCAAGGTATTCATGAATACGGGCAGTGGGATTTTCGGGCGCCCCTCCATGGGCTCCTGGGTTACCTACGGCATTGGCAGCGAAGCAGACGACCTCCCCGGATTCGTCGTACTCCAGTCCGGTCCGCGCGGTCCCCGTGGTGGTGCCGTCAACTGGTCCAGCGGCTTCCTTCCCACTGCGCACCAGGGCGTGCCCTTCCGCTCGCAAGGCGACCCCATCCTCAACCTTAGTAATCCCCAGGGCGTATCCGCTGACCGTCAGCGTAGTGTCATTGATTCCGTGAAAGCCCTCAACCAGGAACACCTTACTGCGACAGGGGACAACGAAATCGCCACACGCATCGCGGCTTATGAAATGGCCTATCGCATGCAGACCAGTGCACCAGAGCTTATGGACCTGTCCCAGGAATCTCAATCCACCCTCGATATGTATGGCGTGAAAGAAGGCGAATCCTCCTACGCGTATAACTGCCTCCTCGCCCGTCGCCTCGTCGAGCGTGGTGTGCGTTTTGTACAGCTCTATCACACCAACTGGGACCACCATGGCGGTAATGGCGAGACCCTTACCAAAGACCTGGACCAGGTCTGTCATGAAGTGGATCAGGGTGGCGCAGCACTTATCATGGACCTCAAGCAGCGGGGTCTTCTCGAAGACACCCTCGTGGTCTGGGGCGGTGAATTCGGGCGTACCCCTATGGGCGAAATCCGCGATACCCTCGGCCGTAATCATCACATCGAATGCAACACCATGTGGATGGCAGGCGGTGGTGTGAAAGCGGGCTATACTCTGGGCGAGACCGACGAACTGGGCTTTGGTGCTACCGAAGACCCGGTCCATGTTCACGATTTACATGCAACCATGCTCCATCTCCTGGGCCTCGATCACCTCAAGCAGACCTTCCGGTTTAAGGGTCGCGACTTCCGACTCACCGATGTCCACGGCAACGTCATGCACAAATTGCTCGTGTAGTTGAAATCCTTAAGAAGCACTATCTTCAACTCATAAAGTCGTCGCGAGCAAGAGATTGCCGCGTCGGCGGAGCCTCCTCGCAATGACGGGTGGGTTTAGATTTTCACCTCGTTCCCAAGCTCCTGCTTGGGAATGCATATCCCGGAGCTCTGCTCCGGAAAACAGACACACACCAATAGTAATGCTACACTTTCCCCTCGTTCCCATGCTCTGCGTGGGAATGCATACCTACCATACTTCAAATTTGTGGTAGGTCTGGCAGTTGCCATAATTACTCAGAACCAGCTACAGCTTAATAAAGCTACTTCTCCCTCCTTCTTATCCGTGTCATCCGTGTTCCATCCTTTCCCCTCCCCCTTTGTGTTCTTTGTGCCCTTTGTGGTTAAAATGTATTCATTCTATTCGCAATAAAGGAACACATTTCGCCATGGGGCTGAGTAAACTCATAAAGAAGCTGCAGCGTGAAGCCAATCGCCCTGTAGACCGTGATTGTGACCAAATCTTGCAGGACGCCTTCGCAAACAAACAGAGCGACCTCATCATTCGTGGCAAGGGCGAAGTACACAAGATTCTCCCCGACGACCTGAAGGGGGACCGTCACCAAAACTTCATCCTCCGCCTCCACACGGGCCAGACCATTCTTGTTGCTCATAATATCGATGTGTCGCCCTACATCAAGGGTCTCAAGCAAGGTGACCGAATTGATTTCAGTGGCGAATACGAATGGAACGCCCAGGGTGGCGTCCTTCACTGGACCCATAAAGACCCTCGAAATAACCACCCCGATGGCTGGTTGAAACATCGTGGGAAATATTATGAATAAAGCGTGCGGTACCAGGGTATACCCGTTTGTGAGAAGGGAGGAACCTTGGAAAAAATAATCAAAAGCTTAGTACCCCTGATGGCCTTTTTTGTAGTCATGGGTACAGTCTATTTTCTTGGCTTCTTACCCCAAGAGGATAGCCGTACCACCACAAGTACACCCGTCGTTCAGCAAACGCGTCCTGCTCCGCAACGCGCCATGCCTACACAAAGCACGGCCCCGGGTGTTGCCACCGCCGACAAGGTTATACAAAACGCATTCAACAGTCGCCAGAGCAATCTTCAGGTACACAGTCAGGCCACGGTCTACAGGATTCTGCCCGACGATACAAAAGGCTCCCGCCACCAGAAGTTTTTGCTACGGCTCAGCACGGGCCTATCCCTCCTCATTGCCCATAATATTGATTTAGCACCACGTATCAATACTATCCGCGTGGGGGATACAGTGGAATTTTATGGGGAATATGAATGGAACGATAAAGGCGGCGTTGTCCATTGGACCCACCATGATCCCCAGGGTCGCCATGTGGGCGGGTGGCTGTTGCACAACGGTCAATATTATCAGTAAAAAGTAAAACGCGTCTGTAATCAACTTCGATCACGGGCGCGTTTTGTTTCCCACTTCCGGACTTTAGCGCATATTAAGGTTGACATGCGCCTTAAAATGTTGCGACAAATCACGACTATGGGACCAAGAGATTGCCACACCTCGCTCCACTCGGTTCGCAATGGCTTTATAGGTGACGGTAGCGCACCTGAATGTTAAAGTGCTCTAGCCCCTAAAAACGATCCCCGTACCAATTGCCTTCACCATACAACTGCTCTGCCTCCACAGGAAAGATTTCCTGGCGTATGGTGGCCAGACTCTTCTCATAATCCCAATCACCAAACAAGGGCTGCCAACCGTATGCATCCACCGCGCGGTTAAAATAGCGCCAAACCTTATGTAACGGGTTATCCACCTTAAGGGCCAGATGGGCCATGCCCGATTCAATCAAAGTAAAGCCACCCTCCAGTAAACCCCAGCTACCCAGTGCGATTTCTTCGATGGACTCGTCATGTTCCGGCTCCAGGTCACCTGCACTTACTGCCGCACGCAAGATGTCTCGTGCAATGCGCAGGGCTTCCCGTTCCGCTTCGAGCAATACATCCAGCCGAATGGGCGAGGCCTTCTCGCGGACCGGACCGAGGGTGTTGTGTACAATCTGGGATTCTTCCGGATGAAGGCGGCTGTATAGGGAAATACCTTCCGCCATGGCGAGGAAGCGTTCCCGGGTACGACCCTCAAAGGCGGCACCGCGCTCCATCATGGCATTGCGCCGTTGGAGACTTTCCGCGGCCAGTGCGACCAGAATATCTTCCTTTGATGCGAAGCGGTGGTACAACGTGCCCTTTGGACAGCCCGATGCCTTGGCAATGCTGTCCATGGTAATCCCGTAATACCCCTGTTCCAGGACCAGGGACCGGGCAGCATCCAGGATCGCCTGGTCCCGCTCCAGCATCTGCTGCTGTTTTGGCGATATAAAAGCCACTATCCCACCTTTCCTGCTGATTCAGGGCCACATGTTGACTAAAGGTCAACTATTCGTTGATATCGACCTTAACCATACGTCATCGGAACAGCCCTGTCAAGAATATTTTTTGTAAATCGTGACAATACATAGGGTTAAACGAGACCTAGTATAAGGTCCAATTCAGTCCGGTACCCAATGGAACAGGCGGTATCCCAGGCTTGCCCGCCTCATTCCGAAAGATAAAGAGATGGCTTGGACTCGCAATCGCAATGTCCACCACGCCATCCCCGTCAAAGTCCCCGCGCAGGGCACTCTTTTCATATTCAACGGTATTCCCCGGCGCAACAGGTAACTTGAAAAATCCAATCCGCTCGCCTTTGTGATTAAATATGCCCAGGTTTTCTGCCACCACCATTTCTTCCACGCCATTGCCCGTCCAATCCACCAGGCGATGATGACGCCCGTAGTCCGTCATCAATTTCCCTCTGGGCTGTCCCCCGCCATCGACTACCCATAGTGGACTTTTCCCCTGGGGTTCATGGTCGATGTCTACAAAAATTTGTTTACCCTGTTCGTCTGGAAAGAGGGCCCCCACCTGCAGCGATTCAAAATGATGGCCCGTCAATTCCCAGAGGACCGTACCCTCGCCATTGAGCATGGCCAGACCATTGGCCCCACAACAGGTCACTACAATCTTCGTTTTCGCTGCGGTGCGCCCTTGCTTATAGATCCGCGCACAATCCAGGTGCCCCCTGCCCAGCTCAATTTTCTCCGACTTGTAGACCCACCGCTCCGTACCGTCACTGTTCAAGAGGGCATAACCCGCCATGATTTCTGTGCGACCGTCATTGTCCACATCCATGGGCCGCGGTTGATGGGCCGTGCGATAGCCCCCCGGATCCTTCACCGTCCACAATAACTCGCCCGAATTGGTGTACGCCCAAATCCGATGGTAGCGATCCTTCACCAGTACATCGCCCGCATAACCCAACCCACGCAGATCACAAAAGACCAGGCAATCCGATGCCTCCTTATCAATGGGAAAGCGCAACTCCTCCTCGCCCGTCTTCCCATCCAAAACCACCACTGCCTGGTCGGCCGCTACAATCACCTCCATAGCACCATCATTATCCCAATCATGAATTTGACACGCCACATCATGGTGCCATTCTTTACGACCTATGCCTGTGTCACCCCAACGCCATAACAACGTTCCATCCAGCTCCTGCACCGCCACCGCGCTGGTGTAATGGACATCCCCTTCGTTGTGATTTTCCGCGCTCACCACTTCCGCCTCACCATCGCCATCCACATCGCCCAGCACCACCCACAGACCCCCGGCCGCTCCATCCAGCGTCACTACCTTCCACGGTTCAATGACAGGCACATCCGGATCAATCGGTCCGGTATGATCCACCTCAAAGGCAAAGGCCGACACGGTAAAGGTCAAACCCGTAAACAACGCGGTCAATGCAAATCTGATATAGGGTCCCATCGCCAAAACTCCCGGAATGTGTTTCGTTAATGGCCCTTATCCTAGTGGTGTGATTTACGCAGATGGATCATTATTCATAGCAATTCTTGCTCGCC
>CALAXS010000382.1 GCA_937895305.1 uncultured bacterium | reverse complement strand
TAACAGCAGGGACCGCCCACATTGCGAAGATGGTGCGTACATTTTTTTATGCACTCTATGGCCAAATCCAGCTCTTCCCGGGTAGTTTGGGGGCCCAAACTGATGCGGACCGCAGACAATGCGCGAGGATGGTCCTGACCCATGGCAAGCAGTACGCGCGAAGCGGTGGCAGCACCGGAGTGACACGCGGAACCTGTGGCCACAGCGATGCCTTCTGCATCCAGGGCCATGACTACAGCACTCCCTTCGAGGCATTCGATAGCGATGTTAAGAATATGGGGTACACGGGGTGCATCGCCCCCATTGACATGTATGCCTGGAATCGCAGCAATTAATTCGGTTTGCAGGTAATCACGTAATGCGGATGTATTTTCGTTTTCTTTTAAATGCTGGTGGGCCAGTACACAGGCTTTGCCCAAGCCAACGATTGCAGGGATGTTCTCCGTACCGGATCTTCGCCCACGCTCTTGACCACCGCCCCGTGGGATAGCGCGGTACGGGGTGCCCTGGCGAAGATAGAGCGCACCAACACCCTTGGGTCCATTGAGCTTGTGCGCAGAAAGAGACAAGGCATCCACAGGAAGTGCGCCAAGGTCGACGGGGATTTTCGCTACGGCCTGTACCGCGTCAGTGTGGAAGGGAACGCCATGTTCACGACACAGCATGCCTATGGCTTCTATGGGTTGAAGGACACCCGTCTCGTTATTGGCAGTCATGATAGAGACCAATGCCGCAGTGTCGAGATGCGGGATGAGTACCTCTGGATTAACAACCCCCCTTGCGTCAACAGGTAGCACGACGCATTGGAGATTCAGTTGTCGCGCGAGGGCCTCGGCATTGTCCATGACCGCGGGATGCTCGATAGCACTGATGATAATTTTTTGCTTGCCCGCTACAGCACCCGCATGGGCCCAACTGGAAAGGACGAGATAATTCGATTCTGTACCGCCAGAGGTAAACACGATTTCACTGGGGTCGGCGTTAAGGAGCGCTGCGACCTGCGCGTGTGCCGTGTCCAGGGCAGCCCTGGCATCACGCCCGAAGTGGTGGGGCGAACCCGGATTGCCAAAGTGCTGATGCAAATAAGGCAACATGGCTTCAACAACTTCAGGATGTACAGGGGTGGTGGCACTATGGTCCAGGTAAATCATGGGGTGAGTATAACTAAATGAAAGGGCTGTAGGCGATGTAAGGCGACGTGGGTATTGGAGCCAATGCCAATAAACCTGTTCGTCTGGACCAAGCCAGATTATCGCCTGCTTCGCATCCTCGCAATGACGGGGTAGGTACAGTCATCACAATTCTTCCAAAATCATTAAGGGCGAAAGAGATTAGCTGCCCACCCTTTATTCTCGCGATCATAATAATTGTAGGGTCGAACTTTTATTGCCTGTCATTGCGAGCCGAGTGTAAACGAGGCGTGGCAATCTGGCTTGCTCCAGACAACCGAACAGTCGCAGCAATGATGTTGGTCCTGGCTTAGAGGTGGCCTATGCCTTCATAGACAATCTCGAAGGTGACTTGAGTTGTGTCGCCACCCTTTATTTTAGCGGGGAGAGTGAGCTGCATGGCTTTATGTTTATCCACAGGCGTGGTAAGAGTCGGTAGTTCTGCTGCGGGTTCAGCAACGGGGCGTATACTCAGAACGATAGGGTGACCTGTAGAGGTTTCTTCGCCACTGACTTCAGCGAGTTCGTCGAGGTCATCGAAACCCTCCACGTCCTCATCCAGTTGAACGGGGGTAAGTACAAGGAAGTAGAGGAATTCGGAAGTACCCTGATGGTCGCCATCTTCAGGCCGCACACCGAAGCGCATGGTGTAGATGTCGTCATAGATTTCATCGTCGCGATAGTCGCGGTGTGCAACGTGTACCGCGATTACTCCGGCAAGGGTTACGTCGGCGATCTGGTCGAGGGCTTTTTTACTGGATTCAGGTGCCGCCTTGAGGGGAAGCTCCTTTACAAACCAGAAAGAGTATTGTGGCTTGTCGCCGTCTTTAAGTTGCAATGCTTCTCCTGAGAGGAGTTCACTGATAGCACTACTCACATCGTCCGGGGCAGATTCCGTGATTTTGCCCAGCTCAAAATCAGCGGCAAAACCGGGGATGGCGATAAGTGCCCAGAGTGTGGTGATGCATAAAAGTCGTTTTATCATGGTGGCCTTCCTTGTTTGGAGGAGGTATTTTCGCAGAAACGGTGCTATTGTTCAAAGAAAGACCCCTGTTTCCTGGATTTGGTTTCGTACTATGTCCCTTGAACAACACGCATATACCAGCGAATTATACCGAATAGACGCAAATAGCGTATGGAAATTCATTGAGAGAACAAGCACACGACTACGCCTTAATGGAAGTAGGCTACGCGTCGGTGTGACTAGTTGGCGAAGGTTGCCAGGAAGGTACCCCGTAACTCCATGTCTGCCCAAGTCAGATCAAGGCCATCGCCTTGATAGGCCGCAACTTGGGTATAGACCGGGTAAGCATTGTCCACTTCGATTAGCGGTGGGTAAAAGGTGCGCTCGTTACCACAGACATGATCCTCCGCGCCCATGCAGCGGGTACGCACTTCAACGAGGTCACCCGCCGTTACCGTTGCGCAGCCTGACCCGGAGCATGTACCGAGTTCTGCACTGATGGGCGTCGATTGAATAGCGACGACCGATTTGATGAGGTTGCCCGCTTTGTGTTGTGCATAAGCGGCGAGGGCCTCGCGCTGCGTTTCCGTAGCGGTTTCATCGACGAGAAGAACGGCCTTGCCGTAACGGGGATCATAACGCAGATCACCCATGGTGTGTTCGGTGTGGACCACAGCGATGACGGAGAGACCATCAAGGTCAACCCCCTGCCAGTTGCCGTCAGTAACTTTCCAGACCAGGATCGCTTCTTTGCCCGTCTGGCCCATTTCGCCATTGGCGAAACAGGGTCCTGTATAAACATCGCAACTGCGTGTTTCCAGATAATGCCCTGAAATGCCCGGTGTCTGCCCAACCCCCAGCAGGAAGGGGATAGTGGCAATTGCCCCCAACCATGCTGCTATATACTTCCCGCTCATCTTCACTCTCCTATGCCTGTCTCTGGTAAATCTTTAGACTGGCATAGGCGACGAGATGCCTATGCCACTACAAGGAATAACACCCGCGACCCGGTCCGCATTCCCGCGCTTCCGCAGCTTCGCCATCAGGACCGAAGGATTCCTGGGTCTTGGTACACCAGCAGGTGCCGCTGTCGAATCCGTCTTCAGCGAGGCCGTCGTTCTGATGGTACATCTCTTTATTGCGCAGGTACTTGCAGGGTATTAGAGGGTTTTTCATTTCCATTTCGGGTTGCTTTTCCATGGCCTATGCCTCCTCTTCCTGACCTGTCGCGCGAAGGACGGCCCGTTTTACTGCTGTTTTTACCATGGCCACTTTGTAGGCATTTTGACTCAGGGGCGTTGCACCTTCGGCTGCGACTTCACCTGCCTTTTCGGCATCCGCCTTTTTCACACGGCCATTCAGTGCTTTGCCAGCAGCATCAGACACCCAGGGTGTGGGGGCTACATGACCCAGGACAACCTTGGTACCCTCTTTGCCGATGGCGACGGATGCGGTGACGTAGGGCCAGTCGAGTCCCGCGCGGTGACGAATCTCGTAGGTGGCACTTTGGGTCTCATTCTTGGGGATAATTATTTTTGTAAGTACTTCATTGGACTTGAGTGCTGTTTCCCGGTCGGATTCACTTTGTGGCGTTTGGAAGAAGTCCCACGCCGCGATAGTACGCTCACCCTCAGGACCCGACACAATCAGACTCGCGCCCAGGGCGATGAGTGCGGGGCCTGTGCTGGATGCACTGACGAATTTCGCCGGGCCGTCGTTGCCAAAAATCGCATGGTAGCGGTTGTCCCCATCTTCAATGAGGCTCTTTCCGTCTTCGATGCCGAAGAGACCGTAGCCGTTGCGATAGAACCAGCAACGCGGACGTTGGCAGAGGTCCCCGCCGAGGGTGCCCACGTTAATCATTTGTTTGCTGTTGATGCCTTCAATGGCCTGAATCAGCGCGGTGGCGTGTTTTGCCAGTTCGGCGTTGCCCAGCAAAGTAGTCAATGTTGTAGCAGCACCAATTTCGATGCTGTCATCGAGAATCGTTATGCCTTTTAATTCTTTTACATTTCGCAGACTCACCACGCGCCTGGGCGCGGTCAGGCCTTGCTTGAGACAGGTGACGAGGTCGGTGCCACCTGCGTATATTTCCGTTTCGCCCCAGGTCTCCGAGAGCAGTCCAATGACTCCTTCGAGGGATGTGGGTGCTGTGTATTCAAAATCCTGCATCAGGACTGTCCTCCTTTCGCAATAGCATTCAATACCCGGTCAGGCGTGAGGGGTAACTCCGGTACCCGTAAACCGATAGCATTGGCAACGGCATTGGATATAGCCGCACCGGGCGATATGACCGGGGGCTCGCCGAGGCCGATAACGCCCCGTTCGTCGAAGCCGGGTCCGGTCATCATGTGAACTTTCAGGGTGCCGATGTCTTTCAGTCCGGCGAGACGATAGAATTCCATGTCAGCATTCAACATACGCCCGGTCCTGTTGTCATAGACGCATTCTTCAAAAAGTGCGTAGGTGACACCCATGATAAGACCACCGTGAACCTGGGTCGTTGCAGTCTTCATGTCGATGATGAGACCACAATCTTGAACCGCAACCATTTCGTTAATGGTCACCACACCGGTCTCTATATCCACCGACACATCGGCCATCTGGCAACCGCCAACGCCGGAGTCCATGAGTCCCATCTTGGTGCTTTCACCGGGTTCGTTGACACCACGTTCGTTGATACTGTTGGTACCGAGCATGGCACAGGCTTCATTCCAGGTGACGCTTTTACTGTCGTCACCTGTTACCTGAATGCGACCGTTGCTGGCTTCCAGGGACAATGCATCCTCACCCATACGTGCTGCAACCACATCGAGGAGCTTGTTGAGGGCTGCCGTGGCTGCGAGTCGTGTGGAGGAAGAGACCCCGCCAATGGTGGTACTACCGCCAGACGCGCCTGAGATGGGATAGGCGTTGTTGCCGATATTGGCCTTAACGGCATCCATGGGCAGTCCCATGGTTTCCGCGAGAACCATGGTCACGCAGGTGCGGGTACCCACGCCAAGATCCTGGGTGCCGATACGACACTCCACAGAGCCGTCCGCGTGGATAGACACGTCGCATTCGGAGGGATGGCCTGCGCCACCCCACTGGTGAATACTTATGCCCAGGCCACGTTTAACAGGGCCATCACCACTATCACCGCGCAGGTGCGCTTTTTCCTTGTAGCCGATCATGTCAGCAGCAATATCAAGTTCCTGCGCATAGAGTTCTGGTCGGTTCGTCAGTGCCAGGTTCTGCTTGAAGAAATCCAGGGCGTCCATACCGAGCTTGGCTGCGGTGTCTTCCATGGCAGCCATAGTGATAAAGCAACCCTGGGGGTGACCCGGCGCGCGCCAGGCGCGTTGACCGCCACGATTGGTCTGGATTCGTTGGCCGGAACTGAGCTGGTTGGGGATTTTAGTGAATACATACGGTACGGGTGGGGGACGATAACCACCGTTACCGCCTGTACCGAAAAGTTTGGCATCGATAGCGGTGACGTTGCCGTCTTTGTCTGCGCCTACTTTAACGGTACCGTAGGCCGAAGGACGATTCCCTCCGACCATGAGTTCCAGGTCCCGTTCGAGCATGAGCTTTACGGGGCGTCCCGCTTTTTTAGAGAGGAGGCCGCCGACAACGCCCCATTTGTCATGGCCGAATTTGGAGCCAAAACCCCCGCCCATGACCTGGCAATCTACCTTGATTTCGCTTTCAGGCACGCCCAGGCTTTCGCCCATACCATTGGCGTACTTGGATACGTTCTGCGTGCTGGGCCAGAACTGTGCACCCGCTTCATTTACATCGCAGACCTGGCCGTGGGCTTCGAAGCAGCAATGGGTAATGACAGGGATACCGTAATACCCTTCATGAACTACGTCCGCAGCTTCAAAGGCTTCGGCGGGTGTACCCTCCTCACGTTCGGAGGGGCGACCACTACCCAGGCTGGGGTCGGTGTCGATGATGAGGGCTTCTTTTGGGGTGTAATCCACCTTGACCAGGGCGATGGCCTCGGCGGCAAGCTCTTCGGTCTCCGCAGCGACAGCTGCGATAATCTGGCCGACGTAGCGCACTTCTTTACCGAGTACACCTTCGTCAATCCATACCGCTTTTACACCGTCCATCGCTTCAGCAGCACTGGTGTCGATGCTGTTAACATCGGCCAGGGCGTAGCGTGACGGGAATACCTTGGCATAGAGCATGCCGGGAACATTTACATCATAGGCGTACTTGGCTTGCCCCGTGGACTTTATGGGACCGTCGAGGCGGTCATAAGGCTTTCCGATGTGAAGGCGTTTATCTGCTTTGGGCCATTGTGGTGAAGCCATTATGCACCGCCTTTCATGGATTGCGCCGCTTCCAGAACCGCTTCCTGGACACCGACATAGGTGCCACAACGGCAGAGGTTACCCCCCAGTCCGTCCCGTACCTGCTCCCGCGTGGGGTTGGGATTCTTATTCAGGAGGTCCGTAGCCGCCACGATAAAGCCTGGGGTGCAGAAGCCACATTGTTGGGCATCGTGCTTCACAAAGGCTTTCTGGAGGGCACTCATCATCTCGGGTGTACCAAGACTGGCGATGGTAGTGATCTTGTGACCAATGGCTTCAAGGGCCAGCATGGAGCAGGCATAGGCGGGTTCACCATCGATGAAGATAGTGCATGCGCCACAGGTGCCCCGGTCACAGACCTTCTTCGCACTGGTCACATCCAGGCGATTCCGCATCACATCGAGCAACGTGGCCCTAGGTTCTGCGGTGACCTCCTTGGATTCGCCGTCTATATTCAGGGTATAGGTTCCGTCGCCGGGGCCTACTATCGCAGGTGCATCCTGTCCTTCAGCCTGGGCGGTATTTTCCCCCACGCCAATAAAACCAGCGGCGGCACTACCAGCGCCCACGCCTTTCAGGAATCCCCGTCGCGATACGCCCTGGGGATCAGACCCCCGGGTTTCTTTACTCATGATAATTGCCTCCAATAGTACGCTGTGGTCGTCATGCCCTGACAACCAGAATCATCTGCCTGATTCCTACAAACTAACATGATGACAAGACAAGCGCAAGAAGGAATTGGTTTCGATTATAAGAACAGCCTAACAGGCCACACACGTCATTCCAGCGAAGAGACCCAACGCTAAAGCATCTCATACTCACAACGACTCTACCCCACCTGTCATTCCCAACTTGATTGGGAATCCCCCCAACAGTATCCCAGCTTTAAGCCGGAGTTACGCCATGTAAACTCATAACAGGAAAGCCCAAATACTACATCGACACAGAATTGCACAGCTCAAGTTAGGATTTATCACGGGGGGATTCCCGGTCGGGGCCGGGAATGACAGGTAGAAGATGGTTTCATGTTGTTTCGACAACCACAGAGGCTACGATTCGATCACGCCCGCCCGACAAGGGCAAATTGTCCACCCTCCCCTAAACAAGGTATACTCTTAGGCTGGTTTATAGAAAACAACCTATCGGGGAGAGCAGTAATGTTCAACAAACTTGAAATGGCGCCACCGGATGCCATCCTTGGTTTGACGGATGCCTTTAAGAAAGACACGCGCGCAGAAAAAATCAATCTGGGCGTTGGGGTATATAAAACTGCGGAGAATACCACGCCTATCTTGGGTGCGGTGAAGGCTGCGGAGCGACTCCTGCTGGAATCGGAGAGCACAAAAAGCTATCTGCCTATTCCCGGTGCGGCCGGGTATTGCGCTGCGGTACGTGAATTGCTCTTTGGCGCAGGCCACGAAATCATCGCCAATGACCGTGCAGTCACAGCCCACACGCCAGGGGGCACAGGTGCCCTGCGGGTAGCTTCGGACTTCCTGCATACACTCTATCCTGAAAAACAAATATGGGTAAGTAATCCCACGTGGGCAAACCACAACGCCATCTTTATGGCAGCAGGCCTGACGGTACAGCCTTACCCTTACTACGACTATGAAAATACGTGCCTCGATTTTGACGGGATGCTCACCACGTTGAAGATCGTACCGGAAGGCGACATCGTCCTTCTCCATGGCTGCTGCCACAATCCCAGCGGCATGGACCCGGACCTGGACCAGTGGAAGGCCATTGCCGAGGTGGTCTATGAGCGTAATCTTCTCCCCATGTTCGACTTTGCCTATCAGGGCTTTGGCGATGGACTGGAAGAAGACGCCGCAGGACTGCGTCACTTCTGTCAGCCCGGCAAGGAGTTGCTCATCTGCTCGTCCTTCTCCAAAAACTTCGGCCTCTACAACGAGCGTTGCGGCGCCTTCACGATCGTGGGTGCCGATGCCGATGGCGCGCAGAAGGCCTATAGCCACATGAAGATTGCCATTCGCACGAACTACTCCAACCCGCCGTCCCATGGGGCTGCCGTGGCCGAGGCCATTCTCACCACACCGGAACTGCGCCAGCAGTGGGAAGACGAACTCGCAGCCATGCGCAGTCGTATCGCCGAGATGCGCCAGTCCTTCGTGGACACTCTGGCGCGTCTGGGCGTGGAGCAGGACTTCTCCTTCATCACGCGCCAGAAAGGGATGTTCTCCTTCTCCGGCCTCACCAAGGACCAGGTCAACCAGCTGCGTGAGGAATTCGCGATTTATATCGTCGGCTCCGGTCGCATCAATGTCGCGGGTATGACCCCGAGCAATATGGATAGACTCTGTACCGCGATTAAGGCTGTGCTCTGAAGAAAGTTTAACCACAAAGAGCACAAAGGACACAAAGAAGAAAACAGTTAGTGAATACAAACCGCTCCAGGAGCCACCACCTCCGCCAGCCTGTTTTCTTCCTGCTCGTCAGCTTAGAAGAGACATATACAACATACAAGGAGTCACGCCAAAGGCGTGACGACGTGGCACTCTGGCTTGGTCCAAACGTTTGCACAGTCGCAGTAGCGACTTAGGCATCACATGGTTTACCCGCCTACTGCCTTAAACGCGGGTCCATGGCGTCGCGCAGGCCGTCGCCCACCAGATTAAAGGCCACGACAGTCATGAAGATGGCGGCACCCGGGAACGTAACCAGCCACCATGCGAAATCTACATAGCGCTTGGACTGCGATAAAATCTCGCCCCAGCTTGCTGTGGGTGGTGGTACACCAAAGCCCAAAAAGCTCAAGGCCGTCTCCGTCAGGATGGCCCCGGCAATCCCGAACGTGGCACTCACCAATACCGGGCTAATCGCATTGGGCAAGATATGCCTGAAAATCACACGACCATCCGCGAGTCCGGTCGCCCGTGCCGCCGTCACATAATCCTGCTGCTTCTGCTTCAAAACCTCCCCCCGGACGAGGCGGGCAATCCCGGTCCACCCCGTAATTCCCAACACAATCATTATCGTATAAATACTCTGTGGCAGGAAGGCAATAAGGCTGAGGATAAGCACAAAGACGGGGAAACACTTCATGATTTCGAT
>CALAXS010000381.1 GCA_937895305.1 uncultured bacterium | reverse complement strand
AACCGATTTTCGATCACTTCAGCGTTGATGTAGTCAAAGTCGTAGCCCGGCGGTAGTGGCGGTTGGCAAGTACCCGTCATTTTCGGGGTGTCTTCTCCGATGAAATAAGCGACATCGGCCACGGGCGTACCCGCTTGTAGCATGACGCTGCACCGGCGCAGGTAGTCGATCCAGGGTCCTGCGTACTCAAACCAGGTGTTGTGTCGATTAAACTCGGTTCCCCAAGGCGCATTAATACCCGGCTTTCGATCTTCCCACGGCTGATGGATTACGACATGGAGCACAAACTGGTTGATACCTTCTGTGAACGCCCAGTCCCCACGCGCTTTAAAATCGCGTGGCGTATTGATAAATGCCGGGCCACCCGTGAAGGCCTCGGCCCAGACCACAGGCATGTCATAGATGTGCGCAGCGGATGCAGCGTCGCGCAACTCGACACTACCGAGATCGCCTGTCACCCAGAATTCGCCACCGATTTCCTTACTGGCCCCCCCATAGTTCAAGAATTCACCGGGGAATCCCCAGTGCCCATAATTCTCAAGCCACATGCTCAATCCCTGCTCATCGCAGAGGTCGCGTAATCCACCAACATAGTCCAGCGCAACGCGGTCGGCCACCATACGACGCAGGTCCCAGAGGAAGCGATTAGACTGATCAGCACTTTTAACAATACGTCCCGTAAGTGTCGGTATCCATGGCATCGGATCATAGCCATACCGTTTCTGGAAATCCGCTTGAAAGCCCTCGGTCCAATTCTGGGGTCCCATCTCATAGCTGTCGGCTACGACATGCTTCCAAGCCGTGCGTTCGGAAGCCGGAATCCGCTCCAGCAGATAGCCCACGTAAGCATCAAAGTGCGCCTTCAGCGCCTCCCGGTTCATCTTGTCCACTTCCAGGCCCGTCGCTTCAGGCGGGGATGGGCTATTTGTTGTGCCAGTCGGCATCATGCCCACACGTAACACAATCCAGTCACCACTGGGCACATCCCAGCGCAGGGTTCCGTCAGTGGACATCTGTGCGCTGAGATCAACAACGGCATTCGCATCAATCACCAGGTCGGGTGACTCTGGCTCTGCCTGTGTTGGCCACGAATAGAAATCAAATGGCGGCAGCGGATCTTGAAACATCTTGATAAGGGATTTCTCCGCATAGCCCTCAATACGGGCACCTGAAGATAAATGGATCTTGCCTAATTCACAGTCTGCCGAAAAAACCAGCCGAAAGAAACGTGCTTCCGTTGTGGGAAAAGACACCTGTATAGGGGCCAGAGGAACGGGCCCCACATTCACTTTAAGATTATGTCGATCAATAGTGAAGGTCTTCACGGTCCGGTACTGTTCACCGTCATCGGAGGCCTGCAATTCTGCGCTGACATTTACCTGTTTAACAGGATGTACCGTGAGGCTCCGCGCACGGAACAGATCAGGCATCTCAAAAGTTACCAATGTCGGGGTGCGCTTTGTTTCCGTCGCCAGTTCATCCTCACCTGCGGGTGCCGGGAACGCCATTACCGTAATGTCCTGAAACGCGCCTTCAGGGACTGGCAATTTGCCTTCGAAACGCTGTGGACCCGAAAGTCGTGTCTCAGGCAAAGTAACATAACGCATGGCCTGATTCGGTTCTACCCAGGGCCCGCCCGATTGGCTCCAGCCCGGAGAGTTGAACAGGCCGATATCCACCCCGAGGCGCCCACCCTCACGAATGGCGTGCTCAATAAAACTCCACCATTCATCCGTAAGTGCCTTGGGACCACCCGTTGCAGGCATTCCACTCTGGCCACTGATCACGCCGATATAGCCTTCTCCGATACCGATTCGTCGCATCGCTTCGAGGTCTTTGGTTATACCCGCTTTCGTGATGTGCCCATCCATCCAGTACCAATAACACCGTGGCTTTGTTTCCTCGGGTGGTACAGTAAAGTGCTGCTGTAGTTCATCTGCAACCACGAGGCCATTCATCGCCAACAGCAAAATAAGTAACAAAACAATTTTCCTGGTGATTAGTCAACACTTCATAACGTTGCCTCTCCTGTAGTGCTCTACCCAGATCAGGCAGTAAATTCAG
>CALAXS010000380.1 GCA_937895305.1 uncultured bacterium | reverse complement strand
CCCTCTATGGTCCCGATGCAGGCCAGGAGGAACTTCTGTTCGAGCGTCCCATTTCCATGGTGCAAGAAGGTGCATCCGCCTATTTTTTTGTCAGTGTCCTCTTTCGCGATACTGTGCCCTACTTTATGGTCCCTGGCGAAGACACGCTTGAAATCTGCCGTAAAGACGGCACTCTTGTCGACACTATCCCCGTGAGCGGAGACGCGCAACACCTGGCAGAATATGGGCATTTCTTCAGGCAATACGTTCCTGACCCGCCACGCCTTGGCACCACAAACAGTCTGGAATTTGTTTTGTCGCAGGAGCACGCTATCACCCCTGTTTTACCCACACCCTGGGCAGCTGATGAACCGGTCGATCCGCTCTACCATAGTGCGACACAAACCCAGTTATACGACGCTGCAAAAAATCAGCCCAATGACTGGCCCTGGGCGGCGCTGGATGATAACAATCCAGAGCACCGGGTTTATTATGCGCAGGAGTATGGGGGGACCACCCATACCATCGTGCATGTACAACGGCCCACAGAGGAACATGCTCAAAAAACAGGCGACCGGATGGGGCCCAAGCGTCGATACGCGGGCAGCATCCTGCTCATGGACGGTGCCATGACTGATTTTACCGGGGATGGATACCATGACCTTATGCTCTGGAAATCTCCGCCACCGCCCATCACGATAAATGGTTTGAGTAAGGCACTGGCACGTGGGGAGTGGGAATACGAAATCATCATCCACGAATATGATGCTGAAACAGGTCGCTTCAGGGCTGCACCCTGGCAGCGGTATAGTCTTACTGCGCCGATTATCTGGTTCATGGGTGGCACCCCCCCCATGAAGCATTTTTTTGCAGCAGACCTCAACAACGATGGCCTCTCTGATTTCGGATTTTCACAGGATGAACAACGCTTTCAATGCTTCATCAGTGCACAGGGTGAAAAATCAACCAGCACTGTGTTCCCCATTGACCTGGCCGATTCCCTGACTGGAATTGCCTTTATACAGCCTTGCAACCCCGATGGCAAGCAGGTGCTCGGTCTGCGCAGCCCATCGACTTTGCAGGTATTGTTGCCCAACGAAGTGAAGGCGGATGCAGTAACAAATGATCCCGGCGCTTATAGCACCATGGTGAATTATCTGCGTGGTCTGGTGGAAGACAATTAGTCAGGGCGTTGCATTCCCATGCTTCTTCACGGCACTGGTCATACTATCCAATTGCTCCTCATCGCCCGATGCTGAATAAATCCGTGTTAAACGCATGCCTACCATACGCAGCACCCCGCCCGATTCGGCAGACTTCAAACTGAGTCCTGTGCCCAGTGCTGCCTCGTAGGCCGCCTGGGCCTGTACCTGGTTATCTTCCAGTTCATACAGATTTCCCAGAAGCATGCCCAGTTCCACAGACTCCACACTCACAGCATCTGCTTCACGAAGAGACTCCAGAATCTTTATCTTCGCAATGTCAGGTTTGCCCTGCTCCATAAGTACATGGACCTGTTTCTTTACAATGCGACGGCGAAACGTGGCATCCGGTGCAACACTGAGTCCACGCTGAAAAGCCTCCTCAGCCTTTTTATAATCCGGGGGTTGCCGTTGTGCATATAACTCGCCCATAGCGGTATAGAGCTGGGTCGCGTCACGCGGTGTTTGCGGTACGCACAAGGCTTCCTCAATTTTTTCGATGCCCTTGTCCAGGTTGATGGAATTAAGCGCAGAGCGCACCAGCTCTTCCGCTTCGCTTCGGGTATCGCCACCCTCCCCTTTGGAGAGGGACAGGGAACGCAGTGGAGGTTCATCCTTATCTATAGAAGCACTCCCCACACTCGCTGGGCTTTCCGTACT
>CALAXS010000379.1 GCA_937895305.1 uncultured bacterium | reverse complement strand
AGAGGATCTGCTTAATGTTGATGGTATCGGCGAAAAGCGTTTTGCCTCAATAGCCCGGCTCGTGACTGTACAGTAGTCTTACTGGTTGACTTCCGTCTCGCCCACTCCTACCATAACGATTCACAGTGCTTAAGGAGGATTATGGGCACCCAACGTATTAACAGTATTGTATATAACGATGGCGAGCGTCAGGCACAGGTCCAGGAGCTCGTTGTTGAGGCTATCCTTCACATTAAGGTGAATGGCGTTGCTTATACCACGACTGTGCGTACACCGGGTGCAGATGAAGCACTGGCGCGGGGACTCCTATTTACCGAGGGGCTCTATGTGGACACCACAACCGAGCCCACCTATCGGCGTATTCTGGATCCGGAGAATGGGGAGCTTGCCTGTCTGGAGGTCGAGGTGGAGCCGGAGGACATCCTGAAAAAGCTGGAAAATCGACGCAGTGCCATGGCCTCCGCATCGTGTGGACTCTGTGGTATTCGTGAACCGGAGGAGGTGCAAATTTATGGGGGACCCCTTCAGTTTTCAACGAAGGAGCAATTGAAGGTTGAGCAAATCCCCATGATGATGGCGCAGATGGAAGAACAGCAGCTGCTCTTTGCAGCCACTGGCGGGTGTCATGGTGCCGCTTCTTTTTCAAGCGATGCTACACTGCAATTTTCCTTTGAAGACGTGGGGCGACACAATGCTGTGGACAAGGTCATCGGTGCTTTATTGCAGTCGGGCCAACTGGACGATGCCACCTACCTGTGTATCAGTGGGCGCATATCCTATGAAATAGTTTTTAAGGCGTATCAGGCCAAGATACCCTTTATTGCTGCAGTATCGGCGCCGACATCACTGGCGGTCGCCACGGCAGAACAGTTTGGCCTCTGCCTCCTTGGCTTTTGCAGAGATAATCGTTTCACCGTCTATGCCAATGGTGATCACATACTGGGAATACAACCATGAAGTATGACTATACCCCGATAAAAAAAGGGTGGAACCCGGAGCATTGGGCCAGTCTGGTACCTTTTGGTCTTGGGGAGCAGGCCCCGAACAATTACATGGAGTTGCTGCGTGCTCTGAAAGACACTCAGGGGGAATGGGGTTATGCGTGGCGAATATTGACGGAAGGGGTCTGTGATGGCTGTGCACTGGGCACCACGGGTATGCGCGACTGGACGCTGGAAGGGATTCACCTTTGTAATATCCGTCTGCGCTTGTTAAAGCTCAACACCATGCCCCCATTAAATCCAGACCTGCTCCATGAACCTGACCGTCTACGTAAATTGAAGGGCGAGGCACTGCGTGATCTGGGACGTCTCCCCTACCCCATGCTGCGTAATCCGGGCGACAAGGGCTTTAGGCGGATTAGCTGGAATAATGCGCTGGATCTGGTGGCGGTGAAAATTCGCGAAAGCAGTCCTGAACGACTGGGCTTTTATCTGACCAGTCGGGGTATGCCCAACGAGGCATACTATGCTGCGCAAAAAGCAGTGCGTGCCATGGGATGCAATAACATTGATAACGCCGCACGCATCTGTCACTCCCCCAGCACCAATGCGCTGAAGCAATCCATCGGTGCCGGGGCCACCACGTGCTCGTATAGTGACTGGCTCAAGGCAGATCTCATTGTATTCTTCGGGTCCAACGTGGCCAATAACCAGCCCGTAGCCACCAAGTATCTCCACTTTGCGAAGAAGCAGGGCGCGCGAATCGCGTTGGTCAATGCCTATCATGAGCCGGGTATGGAACGCTACTGGATCCCGTCGGTACCGGAAAGCGCACTTTTTGGCACCAAACTGGCCGATGAAATCTATCTGGTAAATACAGGCGCGGACATTGCATTCATAAACGGGGTGTTAAAACATATCTTTGAACAGGGTTGGGCTGATGATGCTTTTCTGGCAGAGCACACGGAAGGGGTCGACGCATTAAAGCAACACCTTGAGGACACCCCCTGGTCTGAATTTGAAACGGTGTCCGGGCTAACCCGCGATGTCATGCTCGATTTCGCACGCAGCATTGCCAAGGCGGAAAAGGCGGTCTTTGTCTGGAGCATGGGCATCACCCAACACGAGCATGGTGTGGACAATGTGCAAGCCATCATTAACCTGGCACTGTGTAAGGGCTTTGTCGGTCGTGATGGCTGTGGACTTATGCCCATCCGTGGACATTCAGGGGTACAAGGTGGTGCGGAAATGGGTGCCTATAGCACTGCGTTTCCGGGCGGGCTTCCTATTACGGATGATAATGCAGACGCACTGGAACAGCTGTGGGGCTTCCGTCCACCAACGAGTCCGGGGCTGACCGCAGTGGATATGATAGACCGTGCCAACGCGAGTGCATTGGATCTGCTCTTTAGTGTGGGTGGTAATTTTCAGGAGGTATTGCCGGACCCGGACTATGTGAAATCCGCCATGAAAAAGATACCGTTGCGGGTTCATGTGGATATTGTGCTGTCGAAGCAAATGCTGGAAGACAGTGACGGTCAGGTACTCCTGCTCCCGGCCTGTACCCGCTATGAAACGCCGGGCGGCGTGACCCAGACCAGTACGGAGCGACGCATTATGTTCAGTCCTGAAATCGAGGGACGGCGTATTGGTGAAGCGCGCCCGGAGTGGGAAGTTTTTCTGGATCTGGCACGTCGCGTAAAGCCAGCGTTGGGTGAGCAGCTTCGCTATGATTCCACCGGGGCACTGCGGGAAGAGATTGCACGCGTTGTTCCTTTCTATTCGGGCATCCAAAATCTTCACAAGGCCGGGGATCAGTTTCAGTATGGTGGTGCCCACCTCTGTAAGGATTGGAATTTCGGGACACTGGATGGAAAGGCCCATTTTTTTCCGGTACATTTTGAGCGTGATGTCCCTCCTGAGGGCCAGTTCTTTTGCAGCACCCGTCGGGGTAAACAATTCAACAGTATGATCCAGGAAAACAAAGATTCTATTACGGGTGCTGAGCGCCATGCGGTACTCATTAATCCAATAGATATGGATACCTTGAAGCTTGTGAACGGGGACAAACTGATTTTGTCCAATGCACAGGGTGAGTATAGGGGCTTTGCATTTTCTGCCCCGGTAAAACCGGGTAATATTCAGGTACACTGGCCAGAGGGCAACGTCTTGCTGGACCGAAATAAACGTTCGTCTCTTGCCGGGGTTCCGGATTATAATTGTCTTGTACAGGTCAA
>CALAXS010000378.1 GCA_937895305.1 uncultured bacterium | reverse complement strand
ACTATGTCTACGAAAGAGGAAATTATTGAAGCGATCCTTACTAGCGAATGCTTTAAGGCAGAGGTCCATTATGCAGAGCGTGGTGGTTATGAGATTGATTTGGAATGTCGACTTTACAAAGAACTGGATGATGATCTGGTTCGGGTGGTATTTCCAGCCAAGGAAGCGTATATGGAAGAGGGAACGGTCCTTGCGATCACTTGTCTTTACGATAAAGCCAAGGGCTATAACATTTACGGCCACACCATTTGTGCAGGGCCGGGTGTAAACGGGCTGCTGAGAGCGGTGTTTTCTCCCTTGGGTGGGGCACATCCACAGTCGGGCAATGCAGGTCCGAAAGAAGTGCTAAAGTTTACTGAAGTGAAGAGAGCAATGTGGGGGCGATTTCTTATCGAAGACCTTGAAAACGGAAATGCAGATGCTGGCGCCCATTATATACAGGGATTCTGGACTGCACTGGATCGTATGTTTGGGGGCAACGTGCTTATGAATGTTCCTGATTCGTGGTACTGGAAAGGAAATTAAATAGTGATAAGGCATTGCTTTATATTCTTGTATCTGGCATTGGTTTGTTTTGGTGCTTCTGCGGCGCTTCAGGATGATTGGGCCGCAGCGGCCCAATCTTATGACATGGACGCCATGGAAGCATTACAGGCCAAGCTTAATGCAACAGCGGATGGGGAATTGGATGTTTATGAAGCACAGCGTGCAGTGGCTGAAGCCTATGCCGTACGTGCTGCCATGTATCGTCGTGAGCGTCATATACAAAAACTACCCAATGCTGAAGATGGGACCAAGCGGGACACCCAGGCCGAGTGGTCGGTAGCCGCAATGCCTTATGCGTTACGTGCATTGGCGCTGGCGAAAACGGATAGTGAAAAGGCGCACGCCAATCGCTTGATTGGTGAATTGTACAGTCATCAGATTACGGGGATGATTTCGGGGATGCGCAATGGTCCCAAGGCCAAGCGACATATTCTTGCTGCGCTGGAGTTATTGCCTGATGATCCTGAATGCAATCGCGCTATCGGCATTATGTATTTACATAACCCGCCTATGAGCGGGGGCGATGTGGATAAGGCTGTTTCTACTTTTGAAGAATGTATTAAAAAACGGCCCAAGAATGACCGCTACTATATATTGCTTGCTATGGCACACCGGAAGAAGGGGGAGGTCGGACCCGCACTGGATGTGGTGCGTCAGGCGAGAACAATTAATCCCAACAATCTGGATGCAAAGCATCTTTTAGAAGTATTGCAGTAATTGTTTTACGGTACAACAAAGTACATGGTGGCACATGATTTGTTTAGAACGAGGTTTATATGCGCGTCTTTAAAATTTCAATCCCACTCATTGTCGTCATAGCACTTTATTCGTTTAGTGCTAATGCAACGGTATATGTAGATTCACAGGCTACGGGTGCTAACAACGGCACAAGCTGGGGGAGTGCGTACACCGATTTACAGATGGGTATTGCTTCAGGGGATCCTGATGTTCGTGTAGCAGCGGGTTGGTATTTGCCCGATTCCACGGGGGATCGAGAGCAAAGTTTTTTACCTTTGGATGGGCAGACCATTCGGGGTGGCTTTCCTGTGGGTGGGGGCGGATTGGATGTGCGTGATCCGGTTGCTAATGCAACGGTACTGTCTGGTGACTTAAATGGAGATGATGGTCCGGGTTGGGTTAATACGGGCCAAGACAACAGTTACCATGTTGTCGTATTTGATAATGTAGGCGCAACAACGGTATTGGATGGGTTTACCATTCGTGATGGCTGGGCGTGGCAATCAACAGGTAGCTATTCTGGTGCTGCCGGTATGTTCATTTTGGATGGTGCTCCTGTAATTCGCAATTGTCATATCACGGACAATTTAGGTCACAGTGGTGCGGGAGCCTATGCTTATGATTCATCACCCACTTTTGAAAATTGTAGATTTGACTATAACTGGTCTGTAGGTGGGCGTGGGGCCGGACTTTATTGTTCCAGTGATTATAGTAGTGATACGGTGCAGACGGTGACTATAACGGAGTGTGCTTTTACAGGCAATGAAGCACTGGTTAATGCCAGCTCTGGGGATGCGGGTGCAATCTGGACCAGTGGGAAGATTGCATTGGTGGTAGATGGAAGTACATTCACCAATAATATTGCACGATGGCGTTTTACCTATGGGAGTGTCTATGCTGCTGCGGGCGCT
>CALAXS010000377.1 GCA_937895305.1 uncultured bacterium | reverse complement strand
GCCCATTGAATCGGTAGCTGTTGAGCCTGCAAATTCGCCAATTCTTTCGGGCGGGTCGCCGGGCAAACATAAAATTCAGGGGATTGGTGCTGGTTTTAAGCCGGATGTGCTGGATATGAATCAGGTGGATAAGGTGGAATTGGTGGATGATGATGATGCGTTTGAAACTGCACGCAGGCTGGCGCAGGAGGAAGGCATTATCTGTGGAATAAGCAGTGGTGCTGCTGTAGCGGTGGCTTTACGGCTGGCAGCGCAGGATGAGTATACGGACAAGACCATTGTAGTGATATTGCCGGATTCCGGTGAGCGCTATCTCTCTACACCCCTTTTTCAGGATGCATAATTTTTTAGCGTTTCAAATTTAGTTTTTTACACCCGAGTCCTTATTTAAGCACGGGCAAATTCAGGAGAAAATCAATATGAGTGAGAATTATCGTTTGGGTACCAAGTCATTGCATGCAGGCCAGGTGCCTGATCCAACTACGAATGCACGGGCTGTTCCTATATATCAGACTACTTCGTACACGTTTGATGATCATAATCATGCTTCCAATCTTTTTGCCTTGAATGAATTTGGTAACATCTATTCACGCATCATGAACCCTACTGTGGATGTCTTCGAAAAGCGCATGGCGGAACTTGAAGGTGGAGCATTGGCACTAGGTCTGTCTTCTGGCTCTTCGGCTGTTACAGTCGCTTGTTTGAATATCTGTCATGTAGGACAGAATTTCGTTTCCGCTACGACACTCTATGGCGGCACCTATGCGCTCTTCGCCCACACCTTCAAGGATATGGGTATTGAAGCGCGTTTTGCGGATGCCAGTGACCCGCAAAATTTTGCGGCGCTGATCGACAATAACACCCGCTTTCTCTATATGGAAAGTATTGGGAACCCGGCGAATGACATCGCGGATATGGAAGCCATCGCCAAGGTGGCCCACGACCATGGCATTCCTCTGATTGTGGACAATACGGTGACCTCTCCCCTGCTCTTGCGTCCTATTGAGCATGGCGCAGACATCGTGGTGCATTCCGCGACCAAAGTGATTGGTGGACATGGTACGTCCATCGGCGGTGTGATTATTGATAGCTGTACCTTCGACTGGAACACAGGCAAATTCCCGGAGTTGACCGAACCGAATCCTGCCTACCACGGCATGAAGTTCTATGAACATTTCTCCGGTATGGGCAACATCAGTTATATCCTCAAAGCACGGGTAACCCTGCTGCGTGATATGGGTATGTGTATGTCGCCTTTCAATGCGTTCCTGTTTTTGCAGGGTCTGGAAACGTTGCATCTCCGTGTGCCGCGTCACAGCGAGAATGCACTGAAGGTGGCCCAGTTCCTGGAAAACCACGATGCGGTAACCTGGGTGAATTATCCCGGGCTGCCCAGCCATCCCAATTATGATCGCGCAATGAAGCTGCTGCCTGATGGGCAGGGCGCGATCATCGGCTTTGGTATCAAGGGTGGTCAGGACGCTGGCATCAAGTTTATTGCGGGCTGCAAGCTGGCTTCTCATCTGGCGAATATCCTGGATGCGAAGACGCTGGTGATTCATCCTGCATCGACAACCCACCAACAGTTGAGCCCTGAAGAGCAGGAAGCTGCCGGGGTAACTACGGATTATGTACGCATATCGGTGGGTATCGAAGATGTTGAAGACATCATTGAAGACTTTGAAGCTGCCTTGGCCGCATCACAGGCCTAAAGCCTGACAGGAAGTATTATGGCCGATTTGAATTCGGTAGGTATTGTGGAGACCCAGTTTTATACGTTTGCTGAAACACCGGAAGAAGCGCTGGTGCTGGAAAGCGGTACGAAACTGGGTCCCGTTACTTTGGCCTATGAAACGTATGGAACGCTCAATGAAGGACGGAACAACGCCATCCTTATCGCCCATGCTTTGTCTGGCGATGCCCATGTAGCAGGCAAGCACAATGCGGACGATGCAAAATCCGGATGGTGGGACAACATGGTGGGGCCGGGCAAGGCATACGACACCAATAAGTATTTCGTGATTTGTTCCAACGTATTGGGAGGATGTCAGGGTTCGACAGGTCCTGCTTCCATCAATCCTGAAACGGGTAAGCACTGGGGTATCAAGTTTCCTGTGATTACCATCGGTGATATGGTGCGTGCCCAGCGTGAACTGATTCGCGGTTTGGGTGTGGAGCGTTTGCTCACGGTTGCGGGCGGTTCAATGGGGGGCATGCAGGCGCTGGAATGGGCCATACAATTCCCTGATTTCCTGGACTCGGTGATGGTCATTGCCTCGACCCATTATAGTGGCGCACAGCAAATTGCCTTTGATGCCGTGGGGCGTAATGCCATTTTGCTGGATGAAGCCTTCAACAGTGGGCAATATTATGATGGTGATCAGCCGACGAAGGGGCTGAGTATTGCCCGTATGTTGGCACATATCACGTACTTGTCCGAGGATTCCATGCGGGACAAGTTCGGGCGAACCCTGCGCTCCAGGGATCAATTCGGGTATGACTTCGACAGCGAATTTGCGGTTGAGACTTATTTGGATTATCAGGGGCAACAGTTCGTAAATCGTTTTGATGCGAATTCCTATCTCTATGTGACGAA
>CALAXS010000376.1 GCA_937895305.1 uncultured bacterium | reverse complement strand
CTTATTAACCGTTACTTTCCTTTTGTGTGGTCTCCAGACAGCCATAGCCCTGCCGAAGGCAGAACCGGGCTTTACCTTCAAGGAAGGGGACCGTGTCGTTTTTCTGGGTGGGACCACCCTGGAACGCGCACAAAAATTCGGCTACATCGAAACCCTGTTGACCACCTATCACCAGGATAAAAATCTCACATTCCGTAACCTCGCCTGGAGTGGCGATACGGTCTGGGGCGATTCACGGGCCGCATTCGATACCGCGAAAGAAGGCTTTGAGCGCATGGTGAAGCATGTACACGATGCCAAGCCTACGGTCATTTTTCTGCAAACAGGTCAGAACGAATCCTTTGCCGGGGAAGCCGGCCTGGAAAATTATTTAAAAGGTCTGGACCGATTACTAAAAGCGTTGGAAGATATTGAAGCGCGTTATGTTTTTCTGTCGCCAACGCTCCACGAAAATCTTGGTGCGCCATGGCCTGATCCCACGGAGCGGAACAAGGCTATCCGCATTTACGCTGAAGCTATTCATACCCTTAGCACTGAACGAGGCGACCACTACATCGATCTCACTAAACCCATGCACTTTGCTACCGCAGATCCTGTGGCGTCGCTTACGGATAATGGCCTGCACTTTACGGCCTATGGCTATTGGAAACTGGCCCAGCGTATTCTTCAGGGACTGGGGGACAATGTTCCTGCATTTCTGGCCAATGCGGATAGCGAATTTGCAGCCCAGCAACCCGTATTTTTTACGTGTCCCATCCCGGAGGATGCACCGGAAATCGCCAAAGCGGAAGAAATTTACCATGGGCTGCTCTCGCCAAGCCTGGATGATGGGGGGAAAATCGCCACAGGGGAAACCCCATTGTCAGCGGAACCCATCGCCAATGCACCGGGTTACTACCGTGTGAAAGGTCTGCCCGAAGCGGAGCAGGCCGAGAAGTTGCGGGAGGCCATTATCGAGAAAAACAGACTTTTCTTTAACCGATGGCGACCGCAAAATGAAATGTATATCTATGGTTTTAGAAAGCATGAGCAAGGGCGCTACTCAGAGGAAATCCCCCAATACGATCCCCTCATTGAGGCGCAAGAGCAGCTTATCCGCGAACTGGCCGTGCCCCTCAACTCAATGATTACCCTTAAAAAAGAAGGAGGTGCACAGTAATGCAGCCATTCAAAGCACTCCACCTCAGCATCCTGACCCTTCTGCTATTTACAACTACTGCCGGGGCGCAGGGCTATCTCAAAGAAATCCCCGTGCCCGATGTGACTGCTGAACTGGAAGCTTTCAAGGTGGCCGATGGTTTTGAAGTGAATCTCTTTGCCTCCGAACCCATGATTGCCAATCCCATCCACATGAACTGGGACGCCGAAGGCCGTCTCTGGGTTGCGGGTAGTGCTGTTTATCCCTACATCGCACCGGGTGAAGATGCACGGGATACCATCACGATTCTCGAAGATACGGACGGCGATGGCGCAGCGGATAAATCCACCATATTTGCCGAGGGCCTCTTCATCCCCACAGGCGTACTGCCGGGCGATGGCGGGGTCTATGTCAGCAATTCAACCGAACTGCTCCACCTTCAGGATCGGGATGGTGACGGCAAAGCGGACTTTACCCGCACCGTGCTCTCCGGTTTTGGTACCGAAGACACTCACCATATCCTGCACACCCTCTATTGGGGCGTGGACGGCTCCATGTATATGAACCAGTCCATTTATATACACAGCCACATCGAAACACCCCATGGTGTGAAGCGTCTTAACGGTGGCGGTATATGGCGCTTTCGTCCCCGCGATTTGCAGCTGGATGTGCTGTGCTACGGCTTTGTGAATCCCTGGGGCCACAAGATCGACAAGTGGGGCCAGTCCTTCGCGACCGACGGTGCCTATGGTGAAGGTATCAACTATGTTTTTCCCGGTGCTTCCTATATCACCTCCCAGTATCCCCGCGTACTCAAGGGACTCAACAATGGTCAGCCCAAGCACTGCGGCCTGGAAATCATCAATGGCAGTCATTTTCCCGAGGACTGGCAAGGCAACATGATTACCAATGATTTTCGCGCACACCGTGTATGTCGTTTTGTGGTCGAAGAAGAAGGGACAGCCTACAGCTCAATAGAGCAGCAGGAAGTCCTCAAGACGACCCACGGATCCTTTCGTCCCGTTGATAACAAGATGGGCCCCGATGGAGCACTCTATATTGCCGACTGGTACAACCCCATCATTCAGCATGGCGAAGTGGACTTTCGCGACCCACGCCGTGACCATGAACATGGTCGCATCTGGCGGGTCACGGCCAAAGATCGTCCCCTGCTGAAAAAGACACAGATTGTGGATGCTGAAATTGATGCCCTTCTGAATAACCTCAAGGCCGACGAGCCGTGGGTCCGCGTGCAGAGTCAACGGGAACTCCTCACCCTTGACAGGAATGAAGTACTTGCCCATCTGTCCCTTTGGTTACAGAATCTGAAAGTGGGTACACCGGCGTATGAGCATCATCGCCTCATGGCCCTGTGGACCTACCAGACCCTCGACGAACCTCACAAAGCATTGCTCGAAGCATTACTCGAATCCAGTGATCATAAAGTACGCGCTGCTGCTATCCGCGTACTGAGCCACTGGCATGAAGCGCTCTATGAGCCCGAGGAATATCTGGCCCGTGTGAAGGCACTTGCAGAGGATGAGCATCCTCGCGTGCGCCTGGAAGCGGTGCGCATGCTGGGACATATCAATGACCTGAGTGGTGTGGAACAGGCCTTCACCTTATTGGACAAGCCCATGGATCGCTTTACCGACCATGCGCTCTGGCTCACTGCGCGTGAAACAGCATCTAGCTGGTTGCCCTTGCTCGAAACAGAAGAAGCGACCGTCAGCAAAGACTTCAAAAAGCTCCACTTTCTCCTGAGCGCTATCAATGATAACCGTGCTGTATTGCCTGCATTCCAATACCTCGAAGGCAATACAACCGATAGCGATCAACTCCAGGCCCTTGCCATACTTATTGTCGATCATGGTACTGTTGACGACATGCAGAAGCTGTTGCTTGCGGTGTTGGGCCACGAAGGCGGCTCTGCTATGACGCAGGCTAAAGGGTTGGATCTATTGCGTGAAGCCTCGGCACGCCGCAACATGAAAAACTCCAATGGTACTGATCTGTTGCTCCCCCTCTTGGAAAGTGACTCATCCCGTCTACGCGAATCGACTCTGCGTCTCCTGGGCACCTGGGGCGCAGAAGATACACGGGCTACCATTCAAGGTATCGCCGAGAATAGCGAAGAAAAGATTTCTTCGCGAAAGGCCGCGCTGGATGCCCTGGCCAGTCTGGGCGGTGAAGCCAGCGGTGCTGTACTGAATGCCATGGTACTCAGTGATGCGGACCTGAGTCTTCGTGTTCATGCCGTGACCACCCTTGCCTCGGTAAACCTGGATCAAGGCATCGCGGCTGGTGTTACCATGCTGGAAAGTATGCCAGAGACAATGGATCCCACTTTACTGTTGAGTGCAATCATCCAACGCGACGGCGGTTCTCAAAAACTGGCCGAGATCCTGAAAGGGCGTACCATAAATCGTGAAGTCGCCAAGCGGGGTCAGCGTGCAGTTTCCTCCAGTGGCGGACAGCATGAAGCCCTGGTTGAAGCCATTCGCATTGCCGGCGGACTGGGAGCGACCCTGCCCGAGTTGACGCCAGAGGCCCTTGCAGCTCTGGTGGACAAAGTAAATGCAACAGGTGACCCCGCACGGGGTGAAGCGCAGTACCGTGCCCTGGAATGCGCACAATGCCACGCCATTGGCGGCGGTGGCGGTATGCTCGGCCCGGACCTCTCCAGCATCGCTGGCAGTGCGCCCGTGGACTATCTTATAGAGTCCCTCCTTTACCCGGACAAGGCTATCAAGGAGGGCTACCATTCCCTTATTGTAGATACCAGTGATTTTGAAACCTACAGTGGTATCAAGGTTTCCGAAACCGATAGCGAACTGGTCTTGCGTACAGCGACCGTCGATGAGATTCGCATCGATAAAGGCACCATCAATGCTCGTCAAAACGGGCAATCCCTTATGCCCACCGCCTTGACCGACGAATTGTTGGAACAGGAATTTATTGACCTGGTTCGTTTCCTCGCTGCCCTTGGCAAAGATGAGGGGTATGAAGTGGGTACAGCCCGTGCAGCCCGTACCTGGCGGACCATGGAAGCGAGTAATGATGCAGCAGAACAATTGCAGGGCGAAGGTTTTGATGCCTTACTGAACAATAATCCGTCAGTGAAGTGGCTGGCCCTTTACGCCTCTCCCAACGGAGACACCCCCCTGGCATCCATTCCAGAATCCAATCATCGTCTCCTGCAGGAAAACTTCAGTGTTCTCCAATGTGATATAGAACTAAGCCAGGCGGGTACACTACCGTTGAACTTGAATCTGGAAGAAGGCGTTCAATTGTGGGTGAATGAAGCGGTAGTACCCATCCCGGGATTGGCTACCCATGCCTTCACCACAGGGCGACACACCCTGACTTTTGTCATTGATCGTAAAGCGCATACCAACGGTGCATTCCGCCTTGAACTGGGCGAGGCTCAGGACGGCAACGGTAGCGGACAATTTGTGCTGGGACGCTAGCGCACTCTTATAATTGAGCAGCGATACCATCCACTCCTGAAGTCCTCACGAGCAAGAGATTGCCGCGTCGGCTTCGCCTCCTCGCAATGACGTGTATAGTCACGTCATTGCGAACCGAGTGGAGCGAGGTGTGGCAATCTCTTGGTCCCATAGTCTGGATTCATCAAATATACGGATAGCACATCGTAATCGATTAATCCGCTTGTATTGACACCCTATTTATCACCTTTCAAGTACGATCAGTTTGACTGCTTCCAGGCCTGCATGAGACAATAGGCACTCCATGCGGGAAGCCCGCATTTTGCTCCATTGTCCCATTAAAACCTGTTGAAGGAGGGTGTGTTATGTCTACTATAAAGGGAAAAGTTTTGGTTGCTCAGGGGGGTGGCCCAACGGCTGTTATTAACCAGAGCGTTGTAGGTGCTGTGCTTGAAGCACGCAAGTACCCCCAGGTCACTGCAGTATACGGCGCACTCCGTGGCGTGTCCGGGATCTTGAACGAAGACTTCGTTGACCTCACCGAATGCACCACCCACAATCTGGAGCATGTCGCATTAACGCCATCGTCCGGACTCTTGTCTACACGTGACAAACCAGACCGTGCGTATTGCCACAAAATTTTTGAAGTCTGCAAAGCCCACGGCATTCGTTATTTCCTTTATTGTGGCGGGAACGACAGTTCTGATACCTGCCGTATTGTGAATGAAGAAGCAGATAAAGCAGGCTATGAGATGCGCGTTATCCACGTGCCCAAGACCATCGACAACGATTTGGAAGTTACCGACCATTGCCCCGGCTTTGGTAGTGCCGCCAAGTTTGTTGCCCAGGCTTTCGCCGGGGTAAACCTGGATAACCGTGCACTCGCCGGGGTGTACATCGGGGTGATCATGGGGCGCCATGCCGGTTTCCTGACCGCAGCAGCCTCCCTTGCACAAAAATATCCCGATGATGGCCCACATCTCATTTATATGCCCGAGCGCCCCATCACCAAGAAGCAGTTTGTCTCTGACGTGAAAAAGGCCTTCGCCAAGTACGGTCGCTGCATCATTGCAGTCTCCGAAGGTATTGTGGATAGCAAAGGCAAATCGATTGCTGCGCAATTTACAGGTGGCGAAAAAGACGCCCATGGCAATGTGCAGCTTTCTGGCTCAGGTGCCCTCGGCGATCTCCTTGCAACCTGGGTAAAAGAAGGCACAGACATCTCTCGTGTTCGTGCCGATACGCTGGGTTACATCCAGCGCTCCTTCCTGGGCTGCGTTAGCGAGTCTGACCAGCAGGAAGCGCGTGAAGTAGGGGAGAAAGCAGCACAATACGCTATCTGGCACAACCAGGATGGTTCTGTCGCTATGAAGCGCGTGGGGGACTATGCCATTGAGTATTTCCTCACCCCGCTGGAATCGGTAGCGGCCAAGACCAAGACCATGCCTGACAAATTCATCAACAAAGCGGGCAACGGTGTAACGGATGCCTTCCGTAATTACTGCCGTCCTCTTATTGGTGAAATGCCCATAGCCGAACGCATAAGTGCGCCATCGGTCAAGAAGATTCTGAATAAGAAAAAATAACTACTCGCCAAGAAGTAGAGCATGTTGAGGGAGACCACTAACCGGGTCTCCCTTTTCTTTTTGCTATTGCTCCAGGGCACGGAGTACCTTTAGTCCTTCAACGGTGCAATGCTCAGAAGTACACCGACCACTCTCAACTTGCTTCCAGGTATCTTTGGCTTCTCGTTCCAGAAAATACTCAAAGCCCGAGACCTTGTCCGGGTCCTTCGCCTCATGACGCATATACACAGATATTTTACCTTGCACTGCGCCCAGCACCAGATAGGTCTTGCTCGCGGTCACGGTGGATGCAAACTGGTATTCAGCCTGTTCTTCGACTGGTATATCACCCAGAAACGTGTCAATACGTTGGGTAGCCACCAAACCCAATTCAGTCTCTAACTGATGAATATGTAAGGCATTGGCCGAGGCTACGACAATAATGAGTCCCAGTATTACACTTAGAATGCGGGTGCGCCTGGTCATGTTGCCCTTCCTGTATGCTCGTGGTCCATGTTGCTCTATTCATTGTAAAAGGAGATTCATGTCAGGGGGTGACCTAAAACACGAACCCGTGTATAATGAAGGTGATCTGGTTTTTTGATGTACTTAGTTGATTAGCAGT
>CALAXS010000375.1 GCA_937895305.1 uncultured bacterium | reverse complement strand
ACAGTATGTTACTGCGCCGGGGGAACAGCCTTCTCATCTTATCTCTTGGTCCCATCGCCTGCATTCGTTGTGCCGTTTGAAGGCACACGCCAATCTTTAAGTATCCTACCGAATACTCTTACCCGCCTGGTCCATGAGTAACGAATTCGACACGTTGTTGCCAAAGGTCTCGAAGTGGTCGAAGGTCCAGAGGACTTTCTTCGTTCTGGGGTCCAGCTCGATAAGCAAAGGCTGCCCCGGTCCTGCATGGCAATTCCCGATGACGTAGTGCCCATTGGGCAGGATCTCCAGCGTAGTAACCCAGGCGAGGGTGATGTCCGGCAAGTCGTTCTGGTGAATGGCCCAGACGATTTCTTTTTCCGGGGTGACTTCCAGGATAGCATGGCCGTTCCCCTTACCGATGAGGGTGTTGCCATTGGCCAGGCGTACAGCGGAAAACACCGCATTACCGAAGGCTTCGGGACCGTGACCGTCCGCGGCATCCTTGTCGAACATGGGGATTTCGTAGGTCCAGATGACCTTGCCGTTACTATCGTATTCCCGCACCTTGCCGTCGCCCTCATGGGCCACGAGATAGTTACCATTGTCCAGTTTCCGCGCAAGGCGCGTGTCGCGGTGGGGATGGGGATTATCCAGTACCAACTTAATTTCTTTGAGCAGCTTGCCGTCGCGGTCCACTTCGATGATGCGGCCTGGGCCGGACTCGGCAATCATGACGGAACCATCGGGCAAAGGCTGGAAGGCATGTACCTCCACAGGTGCTTCGCCATTGCCGTTTCCCTTTTTGCTGTCATAGGACCAGACGATGCGCTGGGTCTTCACATCGATTTCGACCACGCGTCGGTTTTGCTGCTGTACCATGATGTTGCCATTATCGAGAAGGTGGATGTCGTGAATACCGCCCCACTTCATTTCCCAGATGACTTTGCCTTCGGCATCCACCTGCGCGAGTTTGTCCCCGCCCTGAAGGAGGACGCTGTGCTGGCCCTGCGCCAGGCCGGTTAAGATGCAGCAAAGAAGCGTGAGGATGAGGGTGAGTATACTTTTCATGGATTTGCTCCAGTTGTTGTGGTAGCGTTGTAAGGCTCACCACTATACAGGACGGGGTGGAATGACGAAAGTTTGAAAAGGGGTACTGTAATGTACGAATCATATCTGGATGAGACCCACACCGCGATACGGGAAAGTGTGCGCACCTTTGTAAAGCGCGAGGTAGAGCCGTACCTGGATGAATGGGAAGATGCGGAGTTATTTCCACGCGAAATTTATACAAAAGCAGCCGAGGCCGGATTCTTAGCCCTGGGCTATCCTGAGCAATACGGTGGTGTGGAGTGTGACTATTTTCATCGACTGGTCCAGGCGGAGGAGTTTTGCAAGGCCGGGTCGCTGGGTCTGGTGGCGGGACTCTTCAGTCTGAACATTGCCCTTCCCCCCATTTTGGCAGTGGGTTCAGAGGAACAGAAACAGCGTTTTATCCCCCCGGTATTGGCGGGCGAAAAAATTGCAGCCCTTGGCATCACCGAACCCAACACCGGGTCGGATGTGGCGAATATCCAGACCACAGCGGTGCGGGTTGGGAACCATTATGTGGTGAATGGGGCCAAGACCTTTATCACGAGTGGGTGTCGTGCGGATTATGTGACGACAGCGGTGCGTACCGGGGGACCGGGCCATGAGGGGGTGAGTCTGCTGGTGATAGAGTCCAGCACGCCGGGCTTTACGGTGGCCAACAAGATTCGGAAGATGGGCTGGAATGCTTCAGACACAGCGGAATTGAGTTTTGTGGATTGCCGGGTGCCCGTGGAAAATCTTCTGGGGGGCGAAGGTCAAGGTTTTCAGGCCATCATGCACAATTTTATGGATGAACGGTTGAGTATGGCAGTCATGGGCTATGCGTGTGCAGAGCTGGCCTATGAATTGACCTTAGACTATGCGCGGCAGCGAGAGGCCTTTGGTCGACCGTTGACGGGCTTCCAGGTATCGCGTCACAAGCTGGTGGATATGGCGACGCAGGTGCAGGTGGCGAAGTCGTTTTGCTATGCCGTGGCTGCACGTATTCAGGCGGGCGATATGCCCATTACGGAAGTGAGCATGGCGAAGAATTTCGCCTGTGACGTTGCCGACAAGGTGTGCTATGAGGCGGTGCAGTTGCATGGGGGCTATGGCTATGCGCGGGAATACACCGTCGAGCGCCTTTACCGCGACACGCGGATACTTTCACTGGGCGGGGGCACGACTGAAATCATGAAAGAAATCATCGCGAAGTATCTGGGGATCTAGGAAAAGAATAGAACACGGATGACGCGGATTGTACGGATGGGAACGGATAAGCCACAAACCCCGTCATTCCTGCGCAGGTGTAATCTTTCACGTGATTATTAACCACCTGTCATTCCCGCGGAGGCGGGAATCCCCGCCTAAACACTCCTAACCCATGTCGGGACTGAAAGCGGAATGTTACCCGTTGAACGCGCCTGTTTTCCGGAGCAGAGCTCCGGGATATGCATTCCCAAGCTGGAGCTTGGGAACGAGAAATAATTAACTCATTAGGTAGAACATCATGAAATCTGTACTTCGTTGGACCTTGCGTATTGTTGGTGTGCTTGTCGTTGTATTTTTGTTAGTAGCGGGGTATTTCTTGCTCATTGACGGGCGAGCACCTGCGCAGCGACCGGACCTGGTACGTTTACCAGCGGGTATGCCGGAGGCACCGCCCGGATACCCCACCATGAACGCGGCCATACTTTCTTATGTGCTGGGACGTCTGGATGTAGCTGATCCTGCAACGGATTGGCCTGTGCCGGAGTCGGTGGAGGAGCAAAAAGACATTGAGTATGGGAAGGTGGGCGATACTTCACTGCAACTGGATCTGTACAGTCCGAAAAATCTGATAGAGAAGCGGCCGGGGATGATTTTTATCCATGGGGGCGGGTGGCGGAAAGGGCATCGTAGTGATTACAAGTTTTACACAAATGCTTATGCGGAGAAGGGCTATGTGGTGGCGACCATCAGTTATCGCTTTTTGCAGGCCGCGAAGTTCCCGGGCTGTGTAGAGGATGCGAAGTGTGCGGTGCGGTGGATGCGCGCCAATGCAGACACGCTCCATGTGGATGCGGACAAGATTGTGGTGATTGGCGGATCGGCCGGGGGGCACTTGTCGCTCATGACGGGGTACTCGTCGGATGTCCCGGCATTGGAAGGGACTGGTGGGCATGAAGGCGTAAGCAGTAGTGTTGCCGCGGTCATCGATTTTTATGGTCCTACGGATTTCACCACCGAGTATGCCCGGACAGCGCCGGAGATTACGGATTTTATTGGCGCATCTTATGCAGAAAAACCCGAGGCCTACCAACAGGCATCGCCGTTGTATCATCTGGATAAGGATGACCCGCCCACTTTGGTCTTGCAGGGGACCATTGATGCACTGGTGCCCGTAGAGCAGTCGGACATGCTGGTAGAGAAGTTACAGGAATTGGGTATCGACCATTATTATGCGCGCATTGACGGGTGGCCCCATACGATGGATGCGTCGCTGACCTTGAACGCTTACGCACAGAAAATCATTGACGCGTTTCTGGTGGAGCAGTTTGGGGCGTTGAAATAGGCGGCAGAATTTGTTCGCGATGATGTGGGTATCAGGGTTTATGGGTACCCGAATTGGGTTGGGAGGGTAAACGCGGAGATTCCCGCCTGCGCGGGAAAGATAGGGGGGGCGGAGCATTGTAGGTTGTGGGTCTGTCGCTCCGAAATTGACATTAGTATACCGACGCGGAGATTCCCGCCTGCGCGGGAAAGATATGGGGGTCACTGAATTAAGCGGGGGAGGACTTCTGAAATGATGTCGTTGCTGTCGCCGAAGGAGTCGACGGGTACGTCCATGGCGGTGAGCATGGTGCGGTAGAGATTACAGAGAGGGGTGTTCTTGGGTTTGGCGATGTGTTGGCCTGTCGTTATGGTCCCGCCTGCACCGCCAGCTACGAGGAGTGGCAGGTTGTCGGGGCTGTGTCGGTTGCCGTCGGAGATGCTGGAGCCGAAGAGGATCTGGCAGTTGTCGAGGAGGGTGCCTTCGCCTTCGGGGATGGTGTTCAATTTATCCAGGAGGTAGGCGTATTGGCCCACGTGCCAGCGGGTAATTTCCTTGTACTGGTTAATCTTGGCTTCTTTGTTCTCGTGGTGGGACATGTCGTGGTGACCACCGGACACGCCATCGAGGAAGGAGAAGTTACGGCCTGAAACGTCGTTGGCAAACATGAAGGAGAGGACGCGGGTGGAGTCGGTCTGGAAGGCGAGGACCATGAGGTCGAGCATGAGCTTGATGTGCTCTTTGAAATCGGCAGGGATTTCTGCGTCTGGCGCATGGGGGAACTGGGCGAGAGGCTCTGGCTTCCATTCGCGGGGGTCGGGCTTGAGCCCGAACTGGAGACGCTTTTCCACGGCATGGACGGATTCCAGGTATTCGTCAAGCTTGACCTGATCATCACGCCCGAGGTTGCTGCGGAGACGTTTTGCATCGTCCAGTGCGAGGTCGAGGATACTGGTGAAGTCTTTTTGTTTGTTCTTGCGTACGGATTTACCCGAGGCGTCTTTTTCACCGAAGAGGCGTTCGTAGACGAAGCGGGGATTGATCTCTTTGGCGACGGGCACGGTGGCGGAGCGCCAGGAGATGTAGGAGCCGTAGAGGCGGGTGTAGCCAACATTGGAATCAATACCGGAGATGACGGGGTCGATGCCGAGTTCGAGGGAGGGCAGTGGGGTATTATGGCCTATGGTCCGGGCGACGAGCTGGTCCATGGAGATTCCGCCCGCGCTGATGTCTTTGCCTGTGGTCTTGGTGACGGGTTCGCCCGTGAGGAAGTTTCCGGTCTTGGCGTAGTGTCCGTCGCCTCTGCGGCTGGCGGCTTTATCGAGGCCAGAGAAGACATTGATTTTATCTTTGAAGGGGGCCATGGGTTCGAGGGAATAGGGGAGTTCGTAGTCGGTGCCTGTCGTTTTAGGAATCCAGGCATCCTGCCATACACCGTTGGGGAAATAGATACAGGCCATACGCTTGGGCGGAGTTGCGGCAGCGATGGCGGCCTGGGCCTTGGTGGGGGTCATGGCATCAAGGAGGGGCAGGGCCATGGTAGCCCCTATACCGCGCAGCATGGTACGTCGGGATATACGTCCGTCTTTGTTGCTCATGTAGTTTCCTCCGGTTCAATGTAGCCACTATAGCGGTGTCTGAAGGGATAACTCAAAATGATCTCGGTAAAGAGTGCTGAGGGGCGGTAGTCGGTGCCTTTGAGAATTTCGACGCAATCCGTGACCACACAGTTGTCGTAGCGGGAAAGGGAGCGGCCCAGGGCATAGCCTAACATCTTGCGGGACAGGTTGTTAGCGAAGGCATCCTTACGTTTCATGAGGATGGCTTTGAGTTCTGCGGGGCCTGTAAAGGACTCGCCATTGGAAAGCACACCATTTGAGTCCACAGGTTGACCGCCCTGGGTGTCGCGCCAGCGGCCGATGGGGTCGTAGTTTTCCAGTCCGAATCCGAGGGGGTCCATCTTGTCGTGGCAGGAGGCGCATTCGGGGTTCTTCCGGTGAATTTCCAGTTGCTGACGGAAGCTAAGGCCCTCATCGTTTACATCGTCTTCGGGTAAGGCGGGTACATTGGCCGGGGGCGGGGGGACCCGTTCGCCGAGGAGGGTTTCCATGACCCATTTACCGCGAAGGACGGGGCTGGTGCGCAGGGGTTGCGAGGTGTTGGTGAGTACGGCGGCCATACCGAGGAGTCCGCCCCGGGCGGGGTTGTTGTGCTCCACCAGTTGGAGGGTGTCGCCTTCGATACCTTCGAAGCCGTAGAGGGTGGCGAGGCGTTCGTTGGCGTAGGTGTAGTTGGAGTCAATGAGTTCGAGGAGGCTGCGGTCTTCGCGGATGATGCGGTTAAAGTATTGGGCGGCTTCTTCGTGCATGGCGGCAATGAGTTGGGGGTCGCATTCCTGAAAGCGGTCTTCGTCGGGTTTGACGGTCTCGCCGAGGGAAGTGATGCCCATCCACTGGGATGCGAAGAGATGGCCCAGGGCCTCGGCCTTGGGGTCCTGCAACATGCGTTTGACCTGACGCTGAAGTTCTTCTATGTCCTGGAGTTTACCTTCGGCAGCGAGTGTACGCAGTTCGTCGTCGGGCAGGGAACCCCAGAGGAAGTAGGAGAGTTTTGCGGCAAGGGGATAGTCGTTGAGCACATAATTGCCGGGTTGTTGTGGTTCAGGTTCGGCGAGGAAGATAAAGTTGGGCGATACGAGTATGGCCTTGAAGGCAAGACGTAGTGCGGATTCGTAGCCGTCGTCCCGATCATAGGCCTGGTTGAAGAGTGTCATGATGCCTGTGAGTTCTTCTTCGATAACGGGGCGTCGCCAGGCTTTGGCTGCGAATTCGGTGATGACTATTCGGGCGGCTTCCTGGGCGTTCTGATTTTTATCGGGGCGTACGGGTATGAGGGCAGCGAGCATGGCTTTGCGTTGCTGGTCCTGGGGCTGCGTTTTTTTAATACGTCCGGGATAGCGGTGACCGCCGGGGATGGGGCTGCGGGATTTGGCCGGGATGGCTTCCTCTACCGCACGGTCGGCGGCTTCGAGATATTTCTCGACCTGGATAGCGGAGAGGAACAGGGAATCGCCGTTGTTGTTGAAGCCTTCACCACCGGAACCGTCTGCGGGGAAGAGGTGGGTGACTTTGATGTCGCTGTTGAATAGGTGTTGCAGGGAGTTCTGGTATTCATCGCGATTGAGACGGCGACTCATAACGTAGCCCCGGTACCAGCTGGCGGATTCTTCACTGGCGATTTGGTTACAGTCGACTTCGGAGGCTTTGCGCAGGATGCCGAGCCAAGTGTTGAAGGCTTCTTTTTCTTCGTCTGTGGGCAGCATCTTTTTCTTCTTGGGGGGCATTTCGCCACTGGCGATACGTTTACCCATTCGGTCCCAGATGGCGACGGCGTTTTTTGCATCGGTGAACGTGTCAAAGCGGTCGATGTTGAGGTCACCTTTGGTGACATCTTCGTCGTGGCAATCGATACAATATTTTTCAATAAAGGGGCGGGCGGTGGCTTCATAATCCAGAGGATCTTCGGCCTGTGCGCTAAGTGCAGTGAGGCCGAGGAGTACTGCTATGGTGCTATTTCGGATTAAATGCGACATTTCTGATGGCTTTTCCTGTTCACTCAATAGGTTGGTCATTCTATCATGGGTCTGGTATGACGGGCCAGTCCTGCTTTTGGGCTTGAATTTCGGGGGGACAGGGTCTAGGATGGAATTTCGGAGATCACTGTTATCCAAATAGATTTGAAGAATATAACTTGATGTCGGTATGTTATGATCGAATGCCAAATTTACCCGACCAAGACCTCAGTCTAACACGTCATTGCGAGGAGCGAAGCGACGCAATGACGGATGACATGGAGACTTTCTGTGTGCCACAAGGGCCAATACCCTCATACATAGTCTTTAATTTGAAGAT
>CALAXS010000374.1 GCA_937895305.1 uncultured bacterium | reverse complement strand
CGGGCCATTATCAGTGCCCGTCGACGCAAGGGCCGTAAGCGCCTGGCTGTATAACGAATTTGAAATTGTTCATCGGCATAGGTGCCGATGATACCGAAACGATCGGAGGTGATGAGCCTGTTGTGCCGGACCAAGCTAAGTTTCCGCGCGCACATCGTCTCACTACGAGACCAGACTTCGACTATGTCTTCAAACATGGTACGAAGCACGTGGGACGTTATTTCGTGTGTTACATGGTTCAACGCAATGGGCAGGGATGCAAGCTGGGGCTTGCCGTCTCGCGTAAGGTAGGGAATGCGGTTACGCGCAACCGGATCAAACGGTTGCTGCGGGAATACTTCAGAACCCACCGTGCTCAATTTTTACTCGGGGACCTGCAAATGGTCATCGTGGCACGGCCCGCTTGCGCGGCGAAAGGCTATACGGAATGTAGGGAAGACCTCTACAGCCTGTACCAGCGGGGAGGCGTACTTGAATGAGATGGCTAATGATAGCCTGCATTCGCCTCTACCAGCGATTTATCTCGCCCCTGTTGGGCGCGAACTGTCGCTTTCATCCTTCATGTTCACAATATGCGATTGAAGCCTTGGAGATTCATGGAATCTTCCGGGGCACAGGACTCGCCATTTGGCGTATCCTGCGATGCCAGCCCTTCTGCGACGGTGGAAACGACCCCGTACCACCACCCGGAAAAGGCCGCAACGTTTAGTCGTACGAACACATCATGACTCCGTATGACCGCAATACCGATAGGGTTGCGAAGGAGTTTTCCATTGCTCTTAGGCGATGATAATCGAGGCCGGGACGAACAACGTAACCTGACCCTTGTAATTGTAGTAATGGCCGTATTTGTAATCGGCTACACCTGGCTTAATCCCCCGACGCCACCACCACCCGCGGTGGAGCAGTCTGTTGGAACCACGACAACAGAGACGCCCACCAAGACCACTTCACCCCTCGAAGTGCCCGGCGCACTGGCCACCACATCCGAAGAAAGCACCCCGGACAGCGCAACACAAGGCGCATTCCCTCCGGTCGCTTCCAATGAAGCCCTCCCTGATGATGAAATCAAGCTCCAAAGCGATAACATCGCTGTAGTCTTTACCCGCGTAGGCGCACGCCTCAAACAGGCCACACTGCTCCTGGGTAAAGACGGTACCGACACCATCGACCTCGTTCCTCCGGTCGAAGAAGGCACTGCGGACGTAGAAGCCATATACCCCTTGGGCCTTCGCTTTGAAGGGGAATATCTCGGTGATAGCCTCGATGTACGCCGTTGGGACGCTACCCCTGGTGCTGATGGAAAAAGCGTAGCATTCACCCTTGAAATACCCGGTAAAGCACGTATTACCAAAACCTTTTCCCTGGACGATGCCCCCCACGTGGTAGACGCGAGCATCACCTATACCAACCTTGAAGCCCAATCCCGTCGCCTCGGTACCGACACCCACACCCCTGCATTCTCCCTCACCTGGGGCCCCAATGTCGCCTCGGGCGACCACGACCACTACATGGTCAAGCAGCAGGTCATCTGGCGTCATGGCGAGATTCTAGAGCATTTCCCCACAGCGAAACTTGTTGCGGATGACAAAGGGAATCTTCCCCTTACCAGCTACCGAGATTCAGCCTGGATGGGCATTAAATCCGCTTATTTCATGGTAGCTCTGAAACCGGAATTTGAAAACCCGAATAACTGGGTCACAGGCGAAACCGATAATTTCCGTATCGGGTCCGGTGTACCCCGCACCGAAGTGGCCGCCAATGAAACAGTCACTTTCGACTACCGCCTCTACGTCGGTCCCGGTAAACAGAGCTGGCTCAAAGCCGCCTGGCCCGATTTGGTTGAAGCACAACAGTTTTTCACCTCAAGTTGGTTTAGCTGGCTTGACTTGTTCGCCAAGCTTCTCCTCTGGCTCCTCAACTGGTTCCACGATTCGGTCATTGCTAACTATGGCCTGGCCATCATTTTCATCACTATTCTGGTTCGTGGAGCGGTCTTCCCCCTTACCTTCAAGGGCATGAAGAGCATGAAGAAGATGCAGAAGCTCGCGCCCGAACTGGAGAAGATGAAAGCCGAAATAGGGGACGACCAGCAGGAAATTCAAAAAAGAATGATGGAGCTCTACAAAGAGCGCGGCGTCAACCCCCTCGGTGGTTGCTTCCCCCTCCTCATTCAGATGCCCGTCTTTATCACGCTGTATCGAATGCTCGCCAGTACCTTTGAGTTGCGTCACGCGCCCTTCTACGGCTGGATTAAAGACCTCTCCGCGCCGGATGCCTTCATGGCCCTGCCCTTCAACATCCCCCTGCCCATGCCCGGCGGTCAAGGCGCAATAGACACCCTCAATCTCCTGCCCATCCTCATGGGCATCTCCATGGTCGTCAGTGTCCGGATTATGCCCACCTCCGGCCCTGTCACCAATCCCCAGCAGAAAATTATGATGAACATCATGCCCGTCATATTCAGTGTCATCTGCTACAACATGGCCGCAGGCCTCAATCTATACATCCTCACCAGTACCTGGTTGGGGGTTTTACAAAACTATTTCGTGCATGTAAGCGATAGTGAAGTTAAAGCATTAAAACGTAAACCCGGGTCCGCTAAAAAGAAAAGGCCGAAGCACTTCTACAACGCCGCACAGGCAAAGAAGCGCGAAATGGCTAAAGAAGTCCGCCGCGACAAAAAAGCAAAACACCAGCGTGGCAATACGGACAAGCAAAAATAGCGACCCAAAAGTCAGCACCCATGCATTGCAGCAGGGTGCTTTTAGGAGAACAAAAGTATGAAGGCAGTTGAATCTAATGCCCCCACACGGGAAGAAGCCATCGAAAAGGCCCTTGCCGAACTGGGTGTCGAAATGTATGAAGTTGACAAGATCGAAATTCTGGACGAAGGCAGTAAAGGCGTACTTGGTTTCGGGAAACGCGACGTAAAAGTTAAAGTCATCGTAGAAGCCCTGCATGATGAAAAGTCCAGAGACGAACGCCCAACAAAACGTCCCGACCGTGACCAGAACAGCGAACGGGAACAACGTCGCGATCAGGGCCGTAACCGCGAACAAGGTCGTAACCGAAATGACCGTGACCGTGGTGGCCGTAGCGAACGTAGTGATCGTCCCGCACGGGCTGAACGTTCTGATCGTCCTGCACGCGGCGACCGCCCCGAACGTAGTGAACGTCCCCCACGTGGCGAACGACCAGAGCGCGGAAGTCGCCCTGAGCGCAGTGACCGTCCCGCACGTAGCGAAGGTCAGGAACGCAGTGAACGCCCCGAACGTAATGTACGCAAACCCAACCGGGATCGTAACAGTGAAGAGGGCAGCCGCAGAGAACGTCCAGAGCGTAGCAGTCGCCCCGAACGTAGCGAACGTCCAGAACGTAGCGTACGCAAGCCCAATCGCGACCGCAACCCCGGCCGTGACGAGATTTCCAATGATGGCGGCGAAGCACAGGATCGTTCAGAACGTCGCATTCGCCGCACCAAGCCTCGTGAAGACCAGAACGAGAGCATGGATATGCAACGCGAAGATACGACCATCCAGCGCGGTAGCCTTGAGCGGGTCAAAGCAGGTACAGGTACAAAAACGACCAGCAGCGGCCCCCCAAAATCCCGTTCACGTCTTGTAAAGATTGAGCCGGGTGCAGCAGCAACCGAAAGTAACAACGACGATAGCCCTCGCAATGAAGAGCGTCCACGCCGCGAAGAGCGCCCACGTCGTGAGCGTGCTCCACGTGAGCAACAGGAACGTGCACCCCGTGAACAGCGTGAACGTGCACCCCGCGAAGAACGGGAACGTCGTCCACGTCCCCCACGCGACGAAACACCCCAGGAACCCCTGACCGAAGAACAGGGCCAGAACGCGGCCACCATCCTGCAGGAAATCATCCAGAAGATGGGCATGGAAGCTACTGTTGAGTACGCGCGCGCCGATGACGAAACTGCACGATTGAATGTGGAATCCGAAGATCAGGCAATTCTCATTGGACGCAAGGGCCGTACCCTCAGCTCACTCCAATATATTATCAACCGGGTTGCCTTCGCCCACGACTCCACCGAAAACACCGAACGCCTCGTCGTTGACGTTGGTGGTTACATTGACCGCCGTCGCGATTCCCTGGAAGACATGGCGCACAACATGGCCGACAAAGCCAAAAGCACTGGCCGGAACATGCGCCTCAAGCCCATGACCCCCCAGGAACGTCGTATCATCCACATGGCCCTGGCAGATGACGAAGAGATTCGCACCTTCAGTCTTGGCGACTCCCTCTACCGCAGCGTGGTTATCGCCCCACGTGATAACAATGGTGGTGGCCGTGGTCGTAACCGTGATGATGAAGATGAAGAGAAAAGCCCTGTAGAGGCCAACGTATCGGATAATCACGACGACGACGATGAAGACGAAAATTACAACCGCTAGGTAACCCAGAATAAAAAATACCCAACGGGGAAATGCACGTCTGAAAAGACACGGCTTTCCCCGTTTTGTTATTATGCATGTCGCTGCTACACTAAACGGAAACCTGGCATCTTTGAACAGGGTTTCCTGCATAGGACTACGGGCACTTTGCTCACGGTAAAACCTCAACCTGACACGTCATTGCGAGCCGAGAGCAAACGAGGCGTGGCTCTTGGCCCCATTGACTCAAACTGGGGATGCTTGAGGGTCCATGGCTACGAAGTACAGCCAAGGCTCTTTCATTTGCTATACTTACATCTCCCTATGTATGTCATCGACACTTCATTGTAGTCGTATTTATTCAGAAGAACCCGGCAGGAGAAAAACCATGAGCTTCCCCATTGATGTAAGCAAATACAAAGTCGTTCCGTTGGACCCGAAAAACGCCACCCTCACGGACGAACAGAAAGAACAGATTCAGACCAATATCGATGTGGTCCGTGATACGCTAATTTTCTTCACCGCCATCGCCGGTATCAAGGGCTTTGCCGGACACACGGGTGGCGCTTATGACATCGTACCTGAAGTCATCATCGCCGACAGTCTGATGAAAGGCGACAAAAGCATCTACCCCGTTTACTTCGACGAAGCAGGCCACCGCGTCGCTATCCAGTATGCCATGTCCGCCTTCAATGGCGAGATACCCTTCGAGAAGCTTCTCCAGTATCGGGCCGCAAACGAGGGCCTCTATGGTCACCCCGAGCTGGACCCGGAACTGGGCATCAAGTTTGCCTCCGGGCGCCTCGGTCACATGTGGCCCTTCGTCAACGGGGTCGCCATGGCCCACCCGGACAAGACATTCTTCCTCTTTGGCTCTGACGGTTCCCAGATGGAAGGCAACGATGCCGAAGCAGCGCGCTTCGCAGTAGCCAACAACCTCAACATAAAACTCTGCCTCGACGACAACAACATCACCATTGCAGGGCATCCCAGCGATTACCTCCCCGGCTATGATCTGGGCAAAACGCTGGATGGCCATGGCCTCACCGTAGACACCGGAGATGGCGAAGACATTGGTGCACTGATTGAGCGTATGGTCAAGGCCATGAATACCGACGGTCCTGTAGCGATGGTCAACAAACGCCTCATGGCGCCCGGCATCCCCGGCATAGAAAATTCCAACGCAGGGCATGATGTCATCAAAAAAGATGTCGCCATCGAATACCTCACTATCCGTGGCCATGACAAAGCCGTGAAATACCTGGAAGGCGTAACCGCAACGAGCACTTCAGCGACCTACCTGGGTTCCTCAGATAATCAGGGATCCAACCGTACCGAATTCGGGAACATCGTCAATGAAATACTTGACGATATTCCTGAAAACGAACGGGCACACAAACTTCTCGTAGTGGATTCTGACCTGGAAGGAAGCACGGGCCTGAAGAATATCCGCGTGAACCATCCCGGCGTCTTCACCAATGGTGGTGTACAGGAACGCGGTAACTTCTCCGCAGCAGCAGGCTTCGGGTTTACCCGGGGCAAGCAGGGTATCTTCAGTACCTTCTCTGCCTTCCTCGAAATGATTATTTCCGAAGCCACCATGGCACGACTCAACGACTGCAACGTTATCTGCCACTTCTCCCATGCAGGGGTAGACGAAATTGCGGACAACACCTGCCACTACGGTATCAACATCTTCCTGGCCCATTCCGGTCTGCCCGAAGGTGACAAGACGCGCCTCTACTTCGCTGCCGATGCCAAACAGTTGAAGTCACTGGTCAACACCATCTGGGAAGATGACGGTGTACGCTATGTCTTCACCACCCGGAGCAAGGTCCCCTTCATCCTCAAGGAAGACGGTAGCGAATATTATGGCGAGGGCTATACTTTCACCCCAGGAAAAGATGAAATCATCCGTGAAGGTTCTGCAGGCTATGTGGTCGCCTATGGCGAACTCCTCTACCGAGCACTGGATGCTGTAGAACGCGCACGGGCTGAAGGCATCGACGTGGGACTCATTAACAAGCCCACTCTGAATGTGGTGGACGAAGATGCCATGAGCACCGTCGGTGGCTCACCCTTCGCCCTCATCGTGGAAGGACAAAACCTCAACACGGGTCTGGGATCCCGCTACGGGTCCTGGTTGCTCAAGCGGGGCCATGCACCCAAGTATGATGTGCTTGCCGTAACCAAACCCGGTGAAGGCGGCATTGCCGAGCACATCCCCCACCAGGGTCTGGATCCCGACAGCATCCTTGCGAAGATCAAGGAATTGGCTGGCTAGAAAACCCCTATAATTAATCAACGCCGGGAATGACCATCTTAACAGGACATTCCCGGCTTTTTTTATTTCGTCCATCCGTCTTTATTGCCCGAATTGAAGCATTATGATAAGGCCTCTATACTACATCCATTCCCTCACGGACAAGTCGCTGCGGAAGCCCACAAGCGGCCCCAATTCAAGTGCAAGGACATACACATGCCTACACTTCTTACATTGATTTTTACTATCACCCTGTTTGGCTTGAACACCGGGGCCAGGGCTCTGGACGGTCCGCTGGGCTTTGCGCAGACAGAGGGCGGTGCTGGTGGTGCTATTATCCGGGTCACCACCCTGGCGGCCAGTGGAACGGGCTCGCTTCACGCCGCACTTCAGACGAAAGGCCCCCGGATTGTCGTGTTTGAAGTTGGCGGAGTTATTGATCTGGAGAAGCAAGATCTATCTATCCGCGAGCCTTTTGTTAGCATTGCAGGGCAGACCGCAATCTCCCCCGGCATCACCCTCATCCGGGGTGGAATGAGTATCACTACCCACGATGTCCTGATTCAGCATATCCGGATACGCCCCGGAGACGCTGGTGAGGCGAAACGTAGCGGGTGGGCCCCCGATGGCATCACTACATCCGGCGGGGAAGCCTACGACATTATCATTGACCACTGCTCCATCAGCTGGGCGGTCGATGAAAACCTCTCCGCTTCCGGCCCGCGCACCGAAGGTCCCCAAGCGACATCCCATCGTGTCACCTTTAGTAACTGCATCGTCGCTGAAGGGCTCCATGATTCTTCCCACCCCAAGGGTCCCCACTCTAAGGGTTCGCTCATTCATGACGCATGCCAGGACATTGCCATCATTGGCAATCTCTATGCGCATAATGTCCGGCGCAACCCTTATTTCAAGGCGAATACTACGGGCGTTATCGTAAACAATCTGATTTACAACGCCAGCGGTGCCGCCATTCATCTCAATTATGTAAATTCTGAATGGAAGAACACCCCCTTGAAACCGCGCAATTGTCGTGTGAGCATCGTGGGAAACGTATTCGTCCACGGTGAAGATACAGTAAAAAACCTGCCGATGATATCAGCACGGGGTGATGCGTATATGGAGGACAATGCAGCCTTTGACCAGGACGGAAAGCCTGCCCGCATAGTGGCTGGAAAAATTGTCGCCTTAGCGGAAAAACCTGCCTGGCCTGCAGAGCTGGAAGCACTGCCCGCAGCGAAAACGATGGAGCATGTGTTACAGCACGCCGGGGCACGCCCTCGTGACCGTGATGCAGTCGACAAACGCATCGTCCATGAATTCCGCAACCGTACCGGACGCGTCATTGATTCTCAGGAAGACGTTGGTGGGTATCCAAATGCTGCAATGACCACGCACAAACTTAATGTGCCTGAATCTAACATTGGTGCATGGTTAAAAGAACGGGCTGCTGCGCTTGAGTAAATTCGCTACCGGGATTAGACACCCAACATCTGCCCAAGCAACATGGAATATGCAGTACGCGAACTGACTACGCGTCGGGGAAGGCATCTCGAATCTGAATAATCTCGTCCAGGTTTGCGAAGAAGACATCGGTCAGGTGGGGATCAAAATGTTTACCCCGTTCCTCGCGGAACAGATCAAGGATGCGTTCCAAATCCCAGGCCTCTTTATAGACCCGCTTCACGCCCAGAGCGTCGAAGACATCTGCAATACCTGTGATGCGCCCGAAGATGTGAATATCATTCCCTTTTAATTTTTGGGGATAGCCGGTGCCATCAAATTTTTCATGGTGTTCCAGCGCGATGGTCGCTGCGCTTTGCAGCACAGGCCCTTTGGTTACCTTTAACATATCAAATCCCAGTTGCGCGTGGGTCTGAATCACCTGATATTCTTCAGGGGTCAACTTGCCGGGTTTGTTCAGGATGGCATCGGGGATACCTACCTTGCCCACATCATGAAGGGGCGAAGCAAGGCGCAACACTTCACATTCAGGATGGGTAAGCCCGAATTTCCGGGCGAGTACCTTGGAGTATTCAGCCACACGCTTTACATGGTTCCCCGTTTCCTTGGATCGGGTTTCCACAATTTCGCCGAGGGTGAAAATGATTTCGCGCTGGCCCTCTTCGATGTCCTTGAGCAGACGCGCATTTTCCATGGCGGCCGCGGTATGGTTCGCAATAATGTTGAGCAGCTTCAGGTCGCTCTCTGAAAATACGCCGCCACCCCGTTTATCCGTGACGTTCATCACGGCCAGTACATTGGGCAGGCCCGTCTGGGAAACCATGGTTTTATCCAGAGAACAGGAGCGACGCTCAATAGGTACAGAAACAAAGGACGGTGTGTCCAGATCAAAGCCAAAGGTGGCTACGTGCGGATTATCTTTGATGTTCTCCACAAGAAGGGGTTGCATGTTCCCGGCTACCCAACCGGAAATCGTTCCTTCCATGGAAACTTCCATATTCTGCATATCCGCAGGAATGCCGACGCTCTCCACCACGCGCAAACTCTTTCCATCTTTGTTTAGCTTCAAGATGGAACCGCGCTCCGCATTGACACGACTCAATGCCGCGGAAAGGACAAACTTCAGCAACTCGTCTTCATCGAGGATACTGGCGATACTTTCGCTGATGTTGAGCAGCTCGGAGATTTCGTTAAGAAGGGCGTTCTCCGTCATGAGCCGTCGTCGCTCAAGGGCGTTGGTTACAGCCAGTTTAATCTCGCTAAGATTAAAGGGTTTCAGGACATAGTCGTAGGCCCCCTCTTTCACCGCAGCACGTGCAGTTTCGAGGGTGGCGTAGCCCGTCATGACGATAGGAACCAGGTCGGGGGCTATCTTGCGCGCTTCATGGATCAGCTCAATGCCGTCCATCTCAGGCATCATGATATCCGTGAAAACGACCACAATATCCGCAGATTCACGCACCATCTCCAATGCGCGTTTCCCATTGGGTGCGGAGACAACAGTATAGCCCTCGTCCTCAAGGATGTCGGTCATCAGCTCGCGAATCACCACATCATCATCTACAACGAGTATTCTTTCTTCCTTTGCCATACATCCTTTCGCAACTTAGCCCCGAAACATAGTACCACAAATTTTGAACAAATCAAGGAAATTTGTGCGATTTTTACTTAAAGTGATTTTCGGGCCTGTTTCAGTGCCTGCTTCACCCGGGCAGGTGCCGTGCCGCCGGGATTGTTTCTGCGACCCACAATCGCCTGTGGTGTCAGTACCTTGAAAATATCGTGCTTGAACAGGGGAGAATATCCCTGCAGGAGGTCCAAATCCAGCTCGGGCAAAGTCAAGCCTTCCCGCGTACAGTGAAGCACAATCCGCCCGATAACGCCATGGGCTTCCCGGAAGGGCATCCCCTGCGTAACCAGGTAATCGGCCATATCTGTTGCTTCCATAAAACCCTGCCGGGTGGCCGCAGCCATGGAATCGGCGTTGACGGTAATAGAGGGAATCATATTCGCAAACACCGCCAGACATAACTGCACGGTATCGGAAGCATCGAATAGGGCTTCCTTGTCTTCCTGGAGATCCCGGTTATAGGTAAGGGGCAGGCCTTTGACCATGGTTAGAATGGCACTGAGATCGCCATAGACCCGGCCCACTTTCCCGCGTACCAGTTCGGCCACATCAGGATTCTTTTTCTGGGGCATGATGCTGGAACCTGTGGTAAAGGCATCGCCGATCTCGACAAAATTGAAACCCGGACTGGACCAGAGTATGAGTTCTTCGCTCATGCGGCTGAGATGCATCATGACCATGGAGGCCGCGGCGCAGAATTCAATCTGATAGTCCCGGTCAGACACCGCGTCCATGCTGTTGGCGCTAATCCCCGCAAAGCCCAATTCTTTGGCCACTTGTTTCCGGTCGATAGGGTAAGGCGTTCCGGCCATGGCCGCTGAGCCCAGAGGCAATATGTTGACCCGGTCCCGAAGCTGGTGGAACCGTTCCCGGTCTCGCTTGAACATCTCGAAGTACGCAAGAATATGATGGGCAAAGAGGACGGGCTGGGCGTGTTGCATGTGGGTGAAGCCGGGAAGAATCACATCAATATGGGCTTCGGCAAAATCGACTAATGCTGTCTGCAGGACAACCAGTTCTTCCAGAATGGTGTCTACCTGATCCCGGAGCCACAACCGTACATCGGTCGCAATCTGATCATTCCGGCTACGACCCGTGTGCAGCCGTTTTCCAGCATCACCGATTTTTTTGACGAGTGCAACTTCGATGTTGGTGTGCACATCTTCGAGAGCGGTATCCCATTTCAGTTTGCCGTGTTCAATGTCTTTGGCAATGGCTTTAAGACCCCGGATAATTTTTTGGGCATCGCCTTTTTTGATGATACCCCGATCACCGAGCATGCGGGCATGAGCGATAGACCCCCGGATATCCCAGGGGGCCAGCCGTGCATCATAGGACACGGACTCGCCCAACTGCTCTACAAGAGCATCGGTCTGGCCTTCGAAGCGGCCACCCCATAGTTTACTCATGCCTGTGAAATCCCTTTACTGTTTATCCTGACCTGTATGTTCAGGTACCGGATCGAATAAGTGTAGTCCATTCTGCT
>CALAXS010000373.1 GCA_937895305.1 uncultured bacterium | reverse complement strand
TGTCATTGCGAGACGAGCGCAAGCGAGGCGTGGCAATCTCTTGGCCCCATTGGCTCAAACCGGGGATCACTGAGTCTTAGAGCTGGATTCCCACCAATGCAGCGGCAAAGGCATCCGAAAAGGGCTGTTGCGGTTCATAGCCCCGCTTCCACTCGCCATCCACTACCAGATACGGGACGCCCAACTTGCCTGTCCGGGCCTCCAGTTCCTCACCATGGCCTGGAATTTCACGGATGTCCCGGTTCTCATAGACAATGCCATGCTTATCCAGAAAAGCCTTCAGCAACTGACAATCGCCACACAACTGGGCGGAATACACAATAATTTCTTTGGCCATCTTAATCGGTCACCCTCGTGCTGTACTGCGCCGTATCATGTTATTTACGCTTCTTTGACTTGTATTCATAGCGCCCGGCCTTGTTCTTTCTGCGACTCAAGGTGCCCTTGTTCATGAGGGCCATCAATGCAGGGACCACCTGGCGTACGGTAATGTCCACACCCTTTTTCTCCAGATACATTGCAACATCCGCAGCAGAATGGGCAGTGGCGAAGAAACCATTTTTAATCAAACCCTGCAAGACCTGAGTCGGTGACTGGGGTTCTTCCTTGGCCTTTTTTGTACGCGTACTGCTTTTTCGCTTGCTTTGCGCAGGTCGCACAATACCAGTAATGCCCTGACTCTTGGATTTTAGCTCGGTGACCAAATCATCCGCATTACTTAACACCTGCGCTACCCTCTCATTCGAGGCGAAACTCCCCAGGATCGTGGCCAATGCAATCGCGATCTGATCTTTGTCCAGCTCATTCATCCCGATGCGGGACCGTGCAAAATTTAGCGTCTTGATCGATCGACCGAGGATAGCATCGGGGGTTAACATATCGCGGAGATTTAGCTCATCAGCCGTGAGGTCATCTCTGGATTCATCCAGCAGTGCATCCAGTGCCCGGTTAAATGCCGCTTCCCGCAATTCTTCCGGCACCGATTCTGCTATGGCCGCAGCCTCTTCAATCTTTGCCTGGATTTTCTTTTTTGCCATGAATCTTCTCCCGTATCAACAAGTTCCCTAGTGTACACCCATGCCATAGTGTTCACGAAATTTTGCATAAATACCACCAAAGGCACCATTACTCAAAATAAGAATGAGATCACCTGCGCTACCCGATTCCAGTACCCCGTCATAAATTTCCTCCACAGAGGCAGCAGCATGGGCCTGCACACCACTTTTACGCAAAGCAGCACAGACCACTTCACGATCCAGTCGACTCGGGGCCGGGATGCGTTCTTCCCGATAGATGGGTCCCAACCACAAAAAGTCCGCCTGGCTAAACGCCTGCTGAAGGTCATCCTGAAAGGTGTTGGTTACGGTGGTGTTCGAGCGTGGTTCAAAGAGGACCTGAATGCGTCGTTCCGGCCAACGCTCACGCGCTGCAGCAATAGTTTCCCGGATGGCGGTGGGATGGTGGGCAAAGTCATCAATAAAAATCATATCTTCTGTTTCCAGGAACACTTCCATGCGGCGACGAACACCCGGGAAGCTGCGTACGCCCTCAGCAATAGCTTTCGGGCTGGCACCCAGAATGGCTCCTACAACGATGCTGGCCAAAACATTTTGCAGGTTATGACGACCCGCAACCGGAGCTTCCACTTCACCCCACAAGCGACCTTCATTATAAACGGCCATACGTTGGAAACCATTATTCGCACCCAGGACTTCACCCCGCCACGTCGCATCCATGGCAAACCCATAGGTCGTGACCTGCCCAAAAGCATGGGGGAGGAGTGTGGCTGCCTCATTGTCAGCACAGGCTATGAGCCAGCCCGATACAGGAATCTGGCGGAGCATGCGCTGGAAAGCAATCTCGATTTCCTCCATGCTGTTATAGATGTCACCATGATCAAATTCCATGGACGTCACCACAGCAATCTCGGGCAAGTAGTGGAGGAACTTGGCTCGTTTATCAAAAAACGCCGTGTCGTATTCATCCCCTTCGATAACAAAGGGCGCACCCACCGGACCGAGGTACGCCGGGTATTTAAAACCTAAAGGCTGACCGCCAATGAGGTAGCCGGGATCCAGACCGCAGGCCGTTAAGACATGAGCCGTCATCGTGGTGGTCGTCGTCTTTCCATGGGTACCACAGATCACAACAGGACGACGGGGACGAAGCACTTCTTCCTTCAGCCATTCCGGCAGGCTCATGTAGCGCATGCGACGTTCCAACGCCGCCTCTACTTCTACATTGCCACGACTCAGTACATTGCCCAGGAGGACGATATCCGGCTCCCAGTCCAGGTTTTCTGCCGCATAACCCTCCGCCACGGGCACACCCAGAGCCTCCACCATGGTCGAGCCGGGCGGATACATGGGGTTATCACTGCCCCGGACTTCCCAACCCGCTTCAAGGGCCAGACGTGCCCCCGCCACCATTGCCGTGCCCCCGATACCTGAAATATGTACTTTCTTCGTCAAATCTTGATACTCCCTCGATTCAGCGCAGTATAACAAAGTGCGGTCTGGTCAGTAATGTATGGCTATCCCTGAAAACAAGAAAAGCGCCACAATACGTTGCAGCG
>CALAXS010000372.1 GCA_937895305.1 uncultured bacterium | reverse complement strand
GGGTAGGTGGGGATGCCTTCGAAGAGGATGGAGGTGCCGCCGTTACAGAGGGGGCCGTAGACGATGTAGGAGTGTCCTGTGACCCAGCCGATGTCAGCTGAGCACCAGTAGACGTCGTCTTCGTGGATGTCGAAGGTTAATTTATGGGACAGGGCACAATGGAGGAGGTAGCCTGCGGTGGTGTGGACCACGCCTTTGGGTTTACCGGTAGAGCCGGAGGTGTAGAGGATGTATAGGGGGTCCTCTGCGTTCATGACTTCGGGTTCACAGTTGTCGGACGCGGCTGCCATGAGGTCATGGTACCAGTGGTCACGGCCCTGGACCATGGTGCAGGGCTCGTCGTTGCGCTGAACGACGATGACGTTTTCGATGGTGGGGGTCTGGTTGAGGGCACCGTCGGCGATGTCTTTAAGGTGAATGTTTTTACCGCCTCGCACAGAAACGTTAGCGGTGATAAGGGCTTTACAGTCGGAATCGATGACGCGGTCGCGTATGGCATCTGAGCTGAAGCCGCCGAAGACGACGGAGTGGATGGCACCGATGCGTGCACAGGCGAGCAGTGCGATGGGCAGCTCAAGAATCATGGGCATGTAGATGCAGACGCGGTCGCCTTTTTGGATGCCAAAGCCTTTGAGGCTGTTGGCGAGTTTGCAGACCTGGGCGTGAAGCTGGGTGTAGGTCATGCGGATGACTTCGTTGTCGTCGTCGCCTTGCCATATAAAAGCATCTACGTCGCCGCGTCCGTTTTGGATGTGGCGGTCGAGGCAATTGACGGTGACGTTGAGGTTGCCGTCCTTGAACCAGGTGTGTTCGATTTTACGGTTTGCGGTGTCCCAGGTATATTCGAGTGCGACGGTGGGTTCTTTGAACCAGTCCAGGGTTTTGGCTTGTTCAAGCCAGAAGGCGTCGGAGTCATTCACAGAGCGTTCCCAGAGTTCCTGGTATCGGGCAAGGGAGCCGATGTGGGCCTTTGCGGAAAACTCCGGGGTGGGGGGGAAGCTGCGGTTTTCTGTCATGAGTGAACTAAAGGCTGCTTGGGGGTCTTCCGACATGGTACTAACTCCTTGTATGGAAACCAGATAGGTTAAAACGGGGCATAGCTGCCCCGGATACAACTGAGGTATGCTAAAGTGTGGAACGGATGGTCGGTCCGTTATGGTGCAAATCATGGCAATTGCATGGCACACTATCCTTCACTTGCATTATAACTGAGAACTTCGTATTTTTCGAGTAGAAAACACATATTAATTTGTGGTGCTTTTTAGCGGGAAAAAAAATGATCGGTTTTAGCTGAATATTATCGGTGGATATGGGACAATCTATAGCTTGTGGCGTTAATAATGAGGGTATTGTAATGGCTGAAGAGAATCCGTGGGAGACGTTGGGGTCGAAGGTGGTGTATGAGAATGAATGGATCAAGGTGCGCGAGGATGCTGTGATCCGGCCAGATGGACAACCCGGAATCTATGGCGTCGTCGAAACCCGCCTGGCGACTGGGGTTATGGCGGTAACGGAGGCGGCGGAGGTGTATCTGGTAGGGCAGTATCGCTATGCGTTGGGGGAGTATAGTTGGGAGATTATTGAGGGGGGGAGCGATGCGGGGGAAAGCGCACTGGAAGCAGCGCAGCGGGAATTACAGGAAGAAGCGGGGCTGGTAGCGAGGGATTGGGTGGCGTTGGGCGATGAGATACATCTGACGAATTGTCACTCCAATGAACGGGGGTATATTTTTGTTGCCCGTGACTTGACGGAAGTTGGTGCAACACCGGATGGGACGGAAGATTTGCAACTGCGTAAGGTACCTGTGGCGGAGGCGTTGGCCATGGTGGACAGTGGGGAGATTAAGGATGCCATGACCATCTTGGCGTTGTTGCGGTATAGCAGGATGAAGGCATTGGGTTAACTTAACGCAGAGGGGGATGGGAGTAAGGGGATATTTGAGCACAGATTTCACAGATGGGGAAAGGGAAGAGGGAAAGAGGAAGGAAAATGGAATGGGTTGGGGTGGCTGAATTTCTGTTTGCAGTATTGTTGTTTTGTGGTTGTTCAGCATGGGTGTGTGGGTAGCGCACGCATGCAGAAGGGTGTACACTAATAATACATGGGGGTGGGGGACCGGGGTGTTTTGGGGAAATGTATAAACGGGGAGAATTAAAAAATGCGTAGTCGACTGAGAGTGGGATTAATGGAGATGCTTATGGGTTTGGTGTTGGCATCAGGATCTGGATGGTCGGAGGGGGATGATATGAAATTGGCGCAGCGGATATTGGCGGATGATCGGTTGGGGGATGTGCTGGCGCGGAGTCGTTCCATATTGGCGACGGGGTTTAACGCAGGGGACGGGTATGGGGAGGTGTGGATACGTGATTTCGCGACGTTTATCGAATTGTCGTGTGAGGTCTATCCGAAGGAGAAGATTAAGGAGCGGCTGTTATTGTTCTTCGCGTTTCAGGGGGAGGACGGGAATATCATTGATGGGTATATCCCGAAGGAGAAGGCGAATGTAAGTTACCAATACATCCAGGCTGCAAGCCAGCCCGATTACCTCGGCCATAAAAACACGGTCGAAACCGACCAGGAGAGTTCGCTGATTCATGGGGTGTGTTTGTATATTGAGAAGACGGGGGATCGCTCGATTTTGACCGAGGTGGTAGACGGTAAAGCGGTGGCGGATCGTCTTGAGTGGGCTATGGAATTTCTGATGACCCATCGCTTTGCGGCGGAGTATGGCTTGTTGTGGGGCGCGACGACGGCGGACTGGGGCGATGTGCAGCCGGAGCATGAGTGGGGGGTGGTGCTGGATGAGTCGAGTCATCGGGCGATTGATATTTATGATAATGCGTTGTTTATTGTAGCGATAAATGATTATCTTGCGACGGTGAAACCAGAAGCAGATAAAGCAACGAAGTGGACAGCTATCCGGGATGCATTAAAGCTGAATGTGCGCAAGCACCTGTGGGACACGAAGCGGAAGAAGTTTATCCCCCATGTGTATTTGGAAGGCTCCCCCTTTTCCCCCGACCTTGACGAAGACGAAATCTACTACCATGGCGGGACAACGATTGCCATTCAGGCCGACTTACTTAACAAAGACGAAGTCGCCCACGCCCTCGAGCGAATGGTGGAAAATGTGAAAGCGTCCGGGGCGGGGTCCATTGGCTTGACGCTGTACCCTACGTACCCGAAGGGGGCGTACAAGAATCCCAGCATGGCGCTACCCTACTCCTATCAGAACGGTGGGGACTGGACCTGGTTCGGGGGACGCATGATTCAGGAGTTGGTGCGCTACAATTTAATTGAGGAAGCCTACAGCGAGCTCGGTCCTATGCTGGATCGCGTCATCAAGTACGACGGCTTCTATGAATGGTACACCGTGCGCAACCGCCCCAAAGGCTCCGGTACCTTCCGCGGTTCTGCAGGGGTGCTGGGTAAGGCAATTCTGATGTTGCAGGATTGGGCGGAAGAACATCTGGATGAGGCGAAGAAGGTAACACCTTAACGCAGAGACTAAAGAGAAGACAAGAAGGGTAGGGGAAAGTTGGCTTTCCTCTCGTTCCCATGCTCTGCGTGGGAATGCATACATACCCTGGACAATACACATAGACTCGAATCTACCCAGTTCCGTCGCACCTCACCTGTCGTTGCGAGGAGCGCAGCGACGTGGCAATCTAGCTTGGCCCAATCGGCAGAACAGTAACAGTCACATTTTGGATAACAACAATAATCCATTAGAAATATCACTCTTGTCCAAAATAAAATTTAAAAATCTACGAATAGGCCCACCTACGAAGACCAATCACAACGTTTCATTTCACAGGGCCTCAACCTCACCTGTCATTCCCGCGGAGGCGGGAATCTCCGTGTCAGTATGCTTAGCCCAGGTCGGGACCGATGTCGTAGTATTTCGGTCGAGTGTGCCTGTTTTTCGGAGCAGAGCTCCGAGATATGCGTTACCAAGCAGAGCTTGGGAACGAGGAAAGAAGAGTTGGCAGAGAATTAGATGACCGCTGTCGCCTCAATCTCGATAAGCAACCCGGGAAATGCCAAGGCCTGAACACCAATCATCGTCTGGGCCGGGGGCCTGGCATCACCCAGAAAAGCATCAAGATACGGTGCCAGCTGCTGCGCATGTTTCGGCTCATAATTGGGAATGTAAAACCGGAGATGGGTCAGGTCAGCAGGTGTCGCCCCCGCAGCTTCCAGCGCCAGCCCCACATTCTTCAACGCCTGCTCCGTTTGCGTCGCAATAGTTTCCCCCACCAGCGAGCCGGACTTGTCCAGCGCAACCTGGCCCGAACAATACACCAGCGTGCCCGGCGAAGAGGTGACTACCTGTGTAAATCCATACATGGATGAATCAAAAAGGGTGTCGGGTTGGATGTGATTCTTTTCGGACATGGGGTGGTCTCCGTTGGGTTGGGCTGGATGAATAAGGACCATTTAACCACAAAGGGCACAAAGGGCACAAAAGACACAAAAGACACAAAAGACACAAAAGACACAAAAGACACAAAGGCCGTAGCACGGCAGGTAAAAAAAGGGGGGCAGGTTTTTCTTTTGTTGACCTGCTAGACTATTCCAATCATCATTATTGAGGAGGATAGTTTCATGGGTGTCTGTAGGTTATTCATTGGTGTGACGTTGGCTTTGCTGTGTTGCGGGACAGGGCAGGCCGATGACCGTCCCAACATCGTCATCATCATGGCCGACGACATGGGCTTTTCGGATGTAGGGGCCTATGGGGGCGAGATTAAGACACCCAACATTGACCGCTTGGCGAATCAGGGCATGCGCTTTCGTCAGTTCTACAACAACGCCAAATGTTCACCCACACGGGCATCCTTACTTACCGGGCTTTATTCACAACAATGTCGCGTTCACAACGGGCCTGTGGTCATGGGGAATTGCGCCACTATCGCGGAGGTGTTGGGGGCTGCGGGGTATCGCACGCTCATGGCCGGGAAATGGCACAGTGCAGAGCTACCGACTGACCGTGGATTTGAGCGGTATTATGGATTGGCGGACGGGTGTTGCAACTACTACAATCCAGGTGAGCAACGCGAAGACGAAGCCAGGCCCGCCCATAAGACGTACCCGCGCAGGTGGTCTATCGATGGGGAAGTATTTAAACCGTTCACGCCGAAGGATCCGGATTTTTATACGACCGATGCGTTTACGGACAATGCGCTGGGCTATTTGGATGAATACAAGGACGACGAAAATCCCTTCCTCCTCTACCTCGCCTATACTGCGCCCCACTATCCATTGCATGCACGGCCTGAGTGGATTGAAAAATATCGCGGCAA
>CALAXS010000371.1 GCA_937895305.1 uncultured bacterium | reverse complement strand
GGAACCCACGGACGTTGTGACCTGGAGCTCCACCGTGTAGGTGCCCGGAGTGCTATAGGTGTGTTTTGGATTGGTTGCGATGCTCGAACCACCATCGCCAAAGGTCCAGATCCAGGCTTGTATAGCTTCGTCCCCCGGTGTCGATAAATCCGTGAACTGTACCGCTAAAGGCGCAGGCCCGGATAAGGGTAGGGCACTGAAGTTTGCTGTAGGCGTTTTTGGGCAACCTGACAATAAAAAAACAATAAGAACACTTGCGAAACAATAGCAAAAACGACGCATGATCTGATCCCCCCGGAATAGATGTTTTTTGTTACCACCACTTTCATGCTACGCCCGAATTTAAAAAAAGTCAATACCCTTAATTGCGATAAAGCCCCTATTAATTATAGGGATTATGGCATTTGTGTGTTCTGATTCTTGCGCTACATAAAATGGGCCGTGCGCTGGGGAGACGCACGACCCGGAAAAGTAGGTCGGTCCGTTGCAGACCGGCCCGTAGATGGTCAACGTGCCACATCAGGCCGCATGGGACAGGGTAGTATGAAAGGTGAATGTACCGCTATCCCCTGCTTCCACTATAACATGACTGCCTGATTTTAGCGACCCGGAAATGAGCTCCATGGCGAGGGGGTCCAGAATCTTTTTCTGGATGGCCCGCTTGAGCGGTCGTGCACCGTAAACGGGATCGTAGCCTGCTTCGGCAAGGGCATCCCGCGCTGCATCGCTAAGCTCCAGTTCGAGGCCCTGATCCACCAGACGTTTGCTCAACAGTCCGAGTTGTACATCCACAATACCGCGGATGTGTTCCCTTGTCAACGGGTGGAAGATGACTGTGTCATCAACCCGATTCAGGAACTCGGGACGGAAGTGGCTGCGCAAGATCCTATGGATAGCTTCGGGCCTATCCGCTTCAGGAAACTCTGGAACGTTGAATAGTTCACTACCCAAATTGGAAGTCATAATGACGACCGTGTTCTTGAAGTCAACGGTCCGGCCTTGACTATCCGTGAGTCGTCCATCATCCAGCAATTGCAGGAGGACGTTAAACACGTCGGGGTGAGCCTTCTCGATTTCATCAAGCAAGAGCACAGCATAGGGCCGACGGCGTACAGCCTCTGTTAACTGGCCGCCTTCTTCATATCCCACGTAACCGGGGGGCGCACCGATGAGTCGTGCCACAGCATGCTTCTCCATGTACTCGGACATATCGATACGTATCATGGCGTTTTCATCGTCGAAGAGTTGCTCCGCTACGGCACGGGCCAGTTCGGTTTTACCCACGCCCGTGGGACCGAGGAAGATAAACGAGCCGATGGGGCGGTTAGGCTCCTTGAGGCCCGCCCGTGCCCGACGCACTGCGTCGGAAACCAGGCGGATGCCTTCTTCCTGTCCGATGACCCGCTGACCGAGGTGCTCTTCCATTTTCAGGAGTCGTTCCATGTCGCTTTCCAGTAGTTTATCGGTAGGGATACCGGTCCAGCTCGCGACAATTTTGGAGATATGCTCATCGGTGACGTCTTCGCTGAGGAAGGCCCCGTCTTTTTGCATGTCCTGCAAGCGGGCGTTGGCTTGCTCCAGGGTTTCCTGTAACTGAGCCTGACGACCATATCGGATTTCCGCAACCTTGGCGAGGTCGCCGTTGCGCTCCGCGATTTCCTCTTCGCGCTTTGCTTCTTCGATGGCTTCGTTGGCCTTACGGATTTCGTCAATGACTTTCTTCTCGGCCTGCCATTGTCCTTTCATTCCGCTGAGCTGTTCATTCAGATTGGCCATTTCCTCTTCGATGCGGATGCGCCGTTCCTTGCCCACTTTGTTTTTTTCTTTTTTCAGTGCAAGGTGTTCCACTTCCAACTGGCGTATACGACGATCCAGCACATCAATCTCGTAGGGCATGGAATCAATCTCGATACGCAGACGTGACATGGCCTCGTCCATGAGATCGATGGCCTTGTCCGGCAGGAAACGGTCGGCGATATAGCGATGACTCAATTGCGCTGCAGCGACCAGCGCGCTGTCCTGAATACGCACGCCATGGTGAACTTCGTATCGCTCTTTGAGTCCGCGCAAGATGGCAATGGTGTCTTCCACATTGGGTTCGCCCACGAAGACGGGCTGGAAACGACGCTCCAGGGCCGGGTCTTTTTCCACGTGTTTCTTGTATTCATCCAGCGTCGTCGCGCCGATGCAATGGAGTTCACCCCGCGCCAGCGCAGGCTTGAGCATATTCGACGCATCCATGGCCCCTTCCGAAGCACCCGCACCCACGAGGGTGTGCATCTCGTCGATGAAGAGGATGATGTCGCCATTGGCTTTTTCAACGGCTTCGAGGAGGGCCTTGAGGCGTTCCTCAAATTCACCGCGGAACTTGGCCCCGGCCAGCATGGAAGCAAGGTCCAGCGTAGCGACCCGTTTATTTTTCAACCCTTCAGGAACATCCCCTGCCACGATACGCTGGGCGAGGCCCTCGGCGATGGCGGTCTTACCCACACCGGGTTCACCGATGAGGACCGGGTTGTTCTTGGTACGACGCGAGAGGACCTGGATGACGCGACGTACTTCTTCGTCACGCCCCACGACCGGATCCAGCTTACCCGCACGGGCGAGTTGGGTCAGGTCCCGGCTGTATTTTTCCAGCGCGTCGTAGGTGGATTCTGCATTGGGGTCGGTGACCCGCTGGCCGCCACGAATATCCTGCAGTGCGGTAAGTACGGCCTCTTCGGTGACC
>CALAXS010000370.1 GCA_937895305.1 uncultured bacterium | reverse complement strand
CGCATAGTTTATCCAGTACAATACGCGCCATCAGGTTCGGTACTTCTAATTCGTCCATTTCAGGACAGAATTGCCCAAATGTCAGTGTATATGCATCCTGATTTGTGCCTGAGTCAAGCATTCGACGGTCTGAATGGGACCGTTGTATTTACGTAACGATAATATTTGTGTGTGAAATGGAGAGCTACGATGCCCCTTAAATTTTCTACAGGTCTGTGGGTTTTTTCTAATGCCCTGGACAGTTATTGTGCTGAAGGCTACCGGGATGCCCCTCGTCTTCAGGAAGTGTTGTCATCTATATCCAAGATTAAAGCGGTCAAGGGCGTAGAGATTCGCCAGACCGATCTGTCCCCGGAAGTGCCCGCCAAGGAAATGAAGCGCATGCTGAAAGAGCATGGCTTGACCTGTAGTGGTGTAACCGCAACCATGGCACATACCCGTCGGTTTTCACTGGCAGCCTTTGGTCACCAGCACCAGAAGACCCGGAATGCTGCAATCGATGAAGGTCGCAGGGCAGTAGATGCTGCGCGGGCTTTGGGTGCTTCGGAAGTTACCTTGCGTCTGTTTACAGATGGTTTTGATTACCCGTTCCATGTGGACTATACGGCCCATTGGAACACGGTGATTTCTTCCATCAAGACCATTGCCAAGTATGCTTCCCCTGATATTAATGTGGCCATTGCTTATAAGCCGCGCGAACCCCGTAAGCATCTTACGGTGGCTACCGTGGGCAAGGCACTGTCCATGTGTCAGGAAATCGCCATGAAGAACGTGGGGGTTGCCATGAATTTCTCCCATGCCATGATGGCGGGTGAAAATCCGGCTGAGTCTATCGCGTTTCTGACCCGGGCGAGCAAGTTGTTCCAGGTCTACTTCAGTGATTCCTATCGTATGTGGGATGATATGTTGATACCGGGCAGTGTGAACCTGTGGGAAACCATGGAAGCATTGTTCTACCTTAAGGCAAACCGCCACAAGGGATTTATTACGATGGACATGCTTCCTCACCGCATCGAACCCTCCCATGGGTTACAGATTGCCGTGGGTAACCTCTCAATTTTGTACAAGAAATTAGAGAAACTGGACGCGACCGAACTCCGCAAAGCGCAAAAGACGCTGGATGCTACGGAAACACAACGGATTATCCGTCGGGTTATGCTCCAGGGATGATCATGTTTCCCTTTGAATGAAGATTTATTACGCCGGCTGGAAGCTTACTTCTACCGGCGTTTTTTTATATTTCGCCGGAATAGTCATAATAATAGCCTCAGACGTTGGGCAATACAGTATATAAAGGGATCGTACACTGATAGAAGGTGACACCAAGGGGTTGAAAGCCTCTCAAATTAAGCAGTTGGAAAAGTTGTCCAAACGGCGCCCGGTGCCGGATCGTATTGTATCGGTAGACTTAGCGCGGGAGATGTGTACCATATCCGCAGAGTTAAACCGCCAGGTGGGACTTTTACTGGATCGACGTGGCCGGAGTTATGGGGTTATTCTCGGCGATGCACGGGGTGTGTTTCTCCCGGAGATTCAGCGGCGGGGTCGAGAGCGGCTTTGTGGGTTGCGTCTCATTCATACTCATGTGCATGAAGAAGCACTGAATGATGATGACCTGACGGATTTGGCCTTGCTGCGTCTGGACTGGATAGCTGCAATTACCCTGAAGCAAGGCACCAATGAACCGGGTGTAGTGCACATGGCCCATCTCATGCCTGCCAATGACACGGATGAGCCCTGGGAAATTCTACCCCCGACTACAGTTTATGATATGGAAGATGATTTCCTGGAAGTCATCGGTGCACTGGAAGATGAAATTGAACGGAGCCAGAAGCCACGGTTGGTGGGGGATACCCGGGATCGGGCTATCCTGATTCATGTGGGGACCGAACCCAGAACGGTTGCTGAGGATAGTCTGGACGAATTGAAAGAGTTGGCGCGCAGTTCCGGAATGGTTGTGGCCCATACACTCAATCAGCGCAGGAAACCGGATCGCAAGTTTGTTACGGGTCAGGGCAAGATGAAGGCGGTGGTGATTAAGGCGATGCAGTTGGGTGCGGAAGTCGTGGTCTTTGATCTGGATTTATCCCCTTCCCAGATGAAGGCCTTGTCCGATTTAACCGACCTGAAGATTATCGATCGTACACAACTCATACTGGATATTTTCGCGCAACATGCCGTTACCCGTGATGGTAAATTACAGGTGGAGCTGGCACAATTACGCTATCTTTTGCCCCTGCTGAGCCTGCGTCAGACGGCACTATCCCGTTTAACCGGGGGTATTGGCGGTCGTGGTCCGGGTGAAACCCGGCTGGAAGTGGATCGCCGACGGGCCAATGACCGAATCGCACAGTTGGAACGTGAAGTGAAGAAGCTGGGCAAGCGTCGTGAATTACAGCGTGGTGTGCGTACCCGTAAGGGTGTGCCCACCCTGGCTGTTGTGGGCTATACCAATGCGGGAAAATCGACGTTGCTGAACCATTTAACGAATAGTGATGTGACGGCAGAGGATGCATTGTTTGCAACCTTGAACCCGGTGTCGCGACGTTTGCGCTTTCCTGAAGATCGTGAGATTATAATCACCGATACAGTAGGATTTATCCGTAACCTGCCGAAGGAATTGATGGCCGCGTTCAGGACGACCTTTGAAGAATTACATGAGGCGGATTTATTGCTCCATGTTATTGATGCGTCGGCCCACGATTTTGAAGACAAGTATGAAACGGTTGAGATGCTGATTAATGATTTGAACCTGGACGACAAGCCTATCCTGGTGGTATTGAATAAACAGGACAAGGCAGAGCCGGAAACCCTGCTCGCCCTTACGGAGCGCTATCAGGGTATTCCCATTTGTGCTTGCGACAAGTCAACTTTTCCACCGCTGGTGGATGCAATCAAGGCGTATTTGTGGGACTCGAAAGAAACGCCTGTGGAGGCTGCATGGTCATGAGACGGGTAGTGTTGGTAAGTATGGTACTGGCGTTGAGTTGTTCTGGTGTCTGCTATGCAGCATCGGGTATTGATGCAGGGCGTGAAGCCTGGAAGGCCTATGAGGGTGTGGTGGAGCGCATGGCGGTCATGCAGCGGGAGGGGAAGCAAATGAGTCTGGATGTGGCTCAGGCGGATGCACGTGCATACCTGCTGGATGCGGTGAAGAACTTTGAAGCGGGTGGGGTTGATGGAACTTCAGAAATTGATGTGCTGCTGGAATTACTTCAGGTTCATGAAGCACTGGGCAACTTTGATCTCGCGGCGGACTTGCTGGATGATGCTATCGCCCTGCATGGGGACAATGTCATGCTCTATCAGCGATTGGCAGAGGATGCCCGCAAGATCGGGAAGGCCGGGAAAGAACGGTCCCATGCTGCACTGAAACAGGCACTGATACTGGAAGGGGATTCCCCTTCCGCCACCACCCAGACGTTGCTGGGTGAATTGTATTGGGAGCAGAAGCTGTATGCGTTGGCAGATGAGGCATTCGCCAAGGCGGTTGCTGTGGATGCCAGTGCTGTAGGTGCGCAGATCGGTTATGCCGCTTCCATGGCACGAAACGGAAAAATTATCGAAGCTTCAACGCTTTTGGATGGATTGGGTGCGAAGGCTGCTCCGTTTGACATCCAAACCCGTTTGTTGCTGCGACAGGCACTCTATGATTTTGATCGGTATTCCAAGTCCATGGACGAGACCGTAGAATTTCACCGCGCCTATGGTCGCCTGCTCTATCGAGCAGGGCGTCTGCCGGATGCACTGATTGTGATACAGCGGGCCATTGTACTTGATGGACAGGATACAGAATTACATAATTTCCTGGCGCAAATGTTCATGCAACTAGGCAATCAGGAAGGGGTGATTACAACATTGAAAAAGTCACTCGAAATTAATCCCGACCAACCAAATATCGCCCAGCAGCTACAGAGTATGGAAGCCTCTGCACCACCCCTACCCGGCATCGCACGTCCTACGAACGAAACAGGTTTCTTAGTTGAGTCAATGCAGAACATGGAAGTATCAGCTAAAGCCCTGATCGCTAATAATATGGAAGGCAACA
>CALAXS010000369.1 GCA_937895305.1 uncultured bacterium | reverse complement strand
ATTAGTATTAGCATGATCCTCCTGATCTTTACAGGGATTAATGTTGCTGCCCTGGACGCGGAAAAAATCCACCGTGACAACGTTGGGGCTGTACTGGTCATTGAAGGAATACGAACCCTGGATGGTGCCAAATCCCAGGGGAGTGGCTGCGTCATCAGTACCACGGGGTATGTGCTGGCCTCTGCACACCAGACCGTGGGGATGAGTGGCATGACCGGGCGTTTTCAGGATGGCACAGTGATCCAGCTGAAGCCTGTGCTCGTGGATGAGGCCCGGGAATTTGCCCTACTCCAAACCAATCGCACCCTACAGCAAGCCGTGACAATCGGTGATGCCGACACACTGGTTAATGGCTCGGAATTATTATCCATAGCAGCCCCCATCAATCTTGAATTCTCAACTGTACTGGGTACAGTGGCTTCTACGCATCGAAGCTACCGTGGATACCCGGCAATACAGGCGGGGCTAACCGCTACCCATGGTTCCAGTGGCGGCCCGGTCTTTGACAAAACAGGGGCCTTAATCGGACTGATTACCGGTGAATTGGCTGCTGAACAATTTACCATCATCATGCCCATAAACAATGCCTACACCATGCTGGAAATGCATGACATCAGCACGCCGAAACTGAAGAATGAAGGGGAGATGGAAAGCACCCTTATCCCGGTTACGGGAACGCCCCCCAAACTTTTGCGCGCTGTGATGGCATACAACAATGGTGTATATCACACACGCGCAGAATCAAAAGTAGTGGACTACACTATGGCCGTGAAGCTCGCACCGGAATTTTATGAAGCCTGGTTTAATCTGGGCGTCGCTGCTGTACAAATAGGGGATACAGAGACAGCTGCACAGGCTTTTGAGACCGCAAGCAAAATCAGGCCTGAAGACGGCCGTTCCCTCCGCAATTTGGGCCGTTTGCATCTTACGCAGCAGTCTTTTGATAAGGCTATCCATTTCCTCACTATGGCCAGTCAATTGGATAGCAATAATGTTTCCCTCCTGAATGATTTAGGGGAAGCCTATCGGCAAGCAGGTGAATTTAATGATGCCGTTCGTACGTTTCTCTCCGCCTTGGCGCTGGACCCGAATTATGCTTCTGCCCATTACAATCTGGGGCTGGCCTATATGGCTTTGAAAGATAACACCCGTGCAGCAATGCAATTTAAACAGTATCTGAAACTGGCACCACAAGCCGCAGACCGTGAGCAGGTTGCCCAGGTTATAAAAACCTTGGGTCAATCTTAGGGAGAATCATATAGCGTGAGTACTGAAGCACCAAAAAAACTGGGCCGCTACGAAATCGTGGGGGAACTGGGTAAAGGCGCAATGGGCGTGGTCTATGAAGGCAATGACCCCAATATCGGTCGCCGAGTTGCCATCAAAACAGCCCGTCGCGATGTCCTTGAGAATTCCGGCATGGCCGAGGAAATGATGGAACGCTTTCTGCGCGAGGCCAAGGCAGCGGGTGCCTTGAACCACCCCAACATCATCACCATTTTCGATGCAGATGAAGAGGAGGGCATGGCCTATATCGCCATGGAATACCTGGAGGGCGGGGATCTTAAAGATTTATTGGAGAAACGACAGGAACTGGGTATCGATAAGATCGTGGAAATTTGTGCCACGGTCTGTGAAGCACTCCACATAGCCCATGCACAGGGAATCATTCATCGGGACATTAAACCTGCCAACATTCTGATGCCGGATAATGCGCCCCTCAAGGTCGCCGATTTCGGCATTGCCCATGTTTCAGACTCTAACCTGACACAGGATGGCGCACTCATTGGTACACCCCATTACATGAGCCCGGAGCAATTCATGGGGCAGAAACTGGATGGGCGTTCGGACCTCTTCTCTGTAGGCATTATCCTCTATGAATTCCTGACCGGGGAGCGTCCTTTTACAGGCGAAGCCTTGAGTACGGTGATGCACAATTGCCTGAAGACCCACCCGGTCGCGCCGCGTGAATTGAATTTTGCGGTGAACGAGCATCTGGATAAAGTAGTGGTGAAGATGATGGCGAAGTCACCGCAAGATCGTTTTAGTGATGGGAAAGCTGCTGCGACTGCACTACGTGAGTCCATGAAAGACACCCCTGATCCCGTCCTCTTGGGCATAGCACCTGCTCCGTCCATTGTAGAAAGCGCAATACCGCAAGATGCGACCATGGCTATGAGCGCCCCTCCACCTGGAGTTGCCGACGATGCCACCTTGCAGGGTGCCTCAACCGTGGTTGGTGATAGCAAGTCCATGGTACAGCACGATTCAGATACGGTAATGGGCACAACAGCGGAAGAAGACGCACCCCACACTATTGTACAAGCACAACGGCCATCCTCTAAGTGGCCCATGCTTGTGGGCGGGATTGTTGTCCTTGTCATTGCCGTTGTAGGTAGCATGATGCTGCGGGGAGGCGGGGAAGGTGAAGGGATTCAAACTCCATCCAATCCTGATTCTGGCGAGAATACTTCCACCACTATTGAAAATGTTGAACAATTTGGATTTAACACAATCAATTTGCATACATTCCGTGTCATTGGGAAGTTACCACCAAACACC
>CALAXS010000368.1 GCA_937895305.1 uncultured bacterium | reverse complement strand
TATACTTCTTCATATTGCTTGAACTCCCAAGGTTAATTGCGGGGATAGCTTTGCGGGTATCAAATCTTTATCGACCTTGACCAGTTTTCCGCGGCCTTTATGGGTGATTCGATAGTAGCGGCGTGTCTGGTTGTGGGCGGTCTCTTTCCAGGATTCGAGAGCGCCTTCCAGTTCGAGCTGGTAGAGGACGGGATAGAGGGCGGATTCCTTGGATTCGAGGAGTTGGGGCGCGCGACGGAGGATGCACTGGGCAATGCGATAGCCATAGCTGGGGTATTGGGCCAGCGTTTCGAGGATATGCTGTTGCAGTTGTTGGTTCGCAGACATAGGACAACCTTGGGCTAGTACGTAACTATTCCATGCTACGCCGAAGGGGCGCAGGTGTCAAGCCGGAAGCACCGGCTTGCAATAAGTCTGGTCGCGAGTGTGTGTGCGTTGTTGTTCCAGCTGTTTAGGCGTCAGGGCCAAGCCAGATTGCCACGCCTCGTTTGCTCTCGGCTCGCAATGACGTGGAAATCAGGGTTGGTTGTGATGAATGAGATGATGGGGCGAGGTACATGATGTATCGTGTTTGCTTCCGAGGCAGGAGCCTCGGTGTATGCATTCCCACGCAGAGCATGGGAACGAGGGGAAAGTATCACACGCATCGTCATTCCCAACTTGATTGGGAATCCCCCCGTGATAATACGTAACCAAACTGTTGTAAAAAAGGCCCTGTATAGGACCGAGGGAGGTTAGTCTTGGTCGGGAACGAGGTATTGTGTCCCGAATCGGGTTAAGCATGATGACGGGGAGATTCCCGGTCGGAGCCGGGAATGACAAGGAGGACAGTGGGTTCGAACATTTCGGTAGTTACACTCCGACTGGAGGTTGGGATACCGTTGGGGAGGTCCCCACCTTGTATGTTACTCCCTTCGTGGGGAAGATGGAGAGAGGCGGAAATGACAGTGGCGACTATCGCCATTGGATGAGGGCCTGGTTTAGGGCGTCTTCCACGCGGCGGCGGGGTTGGTGGAAGTAGCACATGCCGTGGCCGGGGAGCATGATGTCGGTGTCGATTTTGGCGAAGCGAAGAAGGGACTGGGTATAGACCTCTTTGTTGAAGTCGATAGACCCGTCCCAGCCGAAGTCGCCGTAGCCGAGGGTACCGATAACATCGCCACTAAAGACGATGCGCTTGCCTTCGTAGTCGAGGAGGTAGGCGGTGCAGCCCATGCTGTGACCGGGCAGGTGCATGACGCCTATGGACAGGCCCAATACGTCCAGCGTATCGCCATCGCTCACGTTCTGGTCCACTTTCACTGGGGTGAAGGCCTTGTGATAAAGGTAGCCACAGCAGCGTTCGTCGCCATCCGCCACGGCATCAGCAGTCTCGGTGTGGGCGATGAGGTGCACGCCCCAGTCTTTGAGGATATGGGCCGCGCCTGCATGGTCAAGATGCGCGTGGGTCAAGATGCAGGTGTGAATCCGTGTGGGGTCCAGACCCCAGTATTGCATGTTTGCTTCTATCTGGGGCCAGGTATCGCCACAACCACAATCGATGAGCAGGAGGCCCTCGGGCTGATCAAAGACATAGGTGTTTCCGTCGCAGAATGCGGCGTCTTCACCGTCCCAGGTGAGTCCCATGAGGTCGCCACCCACCTGGTATAAGCCTTTGAGTATCTGCATGTGTTGTCCTTTGCACCTGGCACAACCTGAAGTGCTGGTTATGGTTTAACAATCCCTAAACTATGGGACCAAGAGATTGCCACGACTCGCTTTCGCTCGTCTCGCAATGACGGGGAAGTTGAGTATCTGCGTTTCGATTTAGCCTATGGTCTCGCCGGCTTGGGCCGGGGCCAGCTTCGCCACGAGGCAGGGCCGTGGATCTTTACCTGTATACAAATCGAAGCGGTGCGTATCTCCTGTGCTTTCCCGTTTCATCTCCACGCTACTTTCCATGAAGACGGGGCCCTTGAATTGCACGTCAAAGCGCTGGGCCTCGCCGGGTAGTGCCGGGCAATTGGAAATAGATTTGGCAGCGGACCACATGCCGTGGATGAGATCGCGTTTGAAACCGAACATTTTCGCAAGAATCTTTGAAATGTGGATGGGATTGTAGTCACCGCAGACTTTGGCATAACGACGCCCCTGTCCGGCAGGCACTTTCCAGGTTGCGGTCTCTACTTCTTCGCCCAGATCCGGTAGCTTGGTCCATTCAGGTTGCTCCCCGAATTCTTTGTATTTACCACGAATGAGGTAGGTGCTCAGTCCTTCCCAGACCAACGCATCGCCTACCTGTACCCGGGTCGCAATATCGAATTCTGCACCTTGCTTCACCAGGCGCAGGGTCACGGATTGGCAGCTCAAATCGACTACGGCGTCGTTGGCGATACGCTGATGTTGAATACAATGATTCCGTGCGTGGACCGCGCCGAGGAGCTTGAAGGGGAATGCCGTGTTGGACATCATGGCGAGGTGCAATGCGGAAGTGAGTACGTGGGGATAGAGCAGGGGCCAGTGGGTACTGTCTTCCAGACCACAGACTGTGCGATAGCCCGCCAGCTTTTCAGGGTTCGCTTTGGCCCCATTCCAGGTGGAACTCATTTCCGGAATCACATCACCTGCCCGGAATTTTTTCCGCTTTCCAAATAGAGCCGCCTTGTAAATAGGCATAAAAGCAGGGCTTTGATTAAATTCAACATGAATGGTACTCATGATACTGTTCTCCTTGTGTGGTCGTAGACCTTTACAGTATAGCGGAGCGGGAGGGCATTGAACTAGTGGGCGTTATGTTTCTTTAATGCTCCGGCTGTTTGCTGGGATACCGTTTGGGGGATTCCCAATCAAGTTGGGAATGACAGGTGGGGTACTCACCC
>CALAXS010000367.1 GCA_937895305.1 uncultured bacterium | reverse complement strand
CGTGAGTAGCGACAACGGCATGCCGTATCCACGGGCCAAGGCGAATCTCTATGAGTTTGGTACGCGGGTGCCACTGGCGATTCGCTGGCCGGATCATGTTGCAAAGGGGCGTACGCTGGATACGCTGGTGAGCTTTATAGATTTTGCGCCGACGTTACTGGAAGCGGCCGGGGTTGCGGTGCCGGATACCATGGAGGGCATCAGTATGATTCCCTTGTTGGAAGACGAGGCCGGAACGGTGAAGCATCGCGACTACATCATGACCGGGCGGGAGCGTCATTCTCATTCCCGTTTCGACAACTGGGGCTATCCTGCACGGGCATTGCGTACGCAGGAGCATTTGTACATCTGGAACATGAAGCCGGACCGTTGGCCTGCCGGGGACCCGGAAGTCTACTACGATATTGATGATTGCCCTACGAAGCAGTTTCTGCTTAAACATAAGGACAACCCGGAGTATAGTTCATTTTTCGATCTGGCGGTGGCTAAGCACCCTGCACATGAATTGTTTGCCGTGCAGAACGATGTCTATTGCCTGAAGAATCTGGCGGAGCAGGAAGGGGCGGTAACGGAAACAATGCATGCGCAACTGGAGTCTCTGCTGAAGGCACAAGGCGACCCGCGGGTGCATGGCAACGGCGACATCTTCGAGTCTTATCCACGCTTCGGTAGCTTCCGACCCGAACTCGGCGGCTTTGCGGTGAAGGGTGAGTATAACCCTGCGTATCAGAAGAGGTAAGGCGTGTGCAATAGCACTCGACGGAGGGAGCTTAACGCTGAGACGCGGAGCTCCGGGGTATGCGTTCCCAAGCAGAGCTTGGGAACGAGGGGAGGGGAAAAGAGGTGTATGTGTTGGTGAGTAGTTATCGCACAGAGTACTGGTAAGGCATTATCACGGGGGGATTCCCAATCGAGTTGGGAATGACAGGGTGTTGAAAACACAGGCTTGGACCTGGTCGATTTCCGCTACCGTCCCAGCACGTCCAGCACAACATCCGGTTTGTTGGTGATGATGCCATCCACGCCCCAGTCGGCGAATTTTTTCATTTCGACTGGTTCGTCCACGGTCCAGACGGCGACGGTCTTGCCCTGGTCGTGGAACCATTGGAGGCGCTCGGGGGTGAGGGAGCCGTGGCTCACGTTGAAGCCGTGTACTCCGATTTGCATGCCGAAGTTAACGAAGCGTTCCCATTGTTCGGGTTTTTCAGGGTCGTCTGAGCCGAGGAATTCGGTGCGCAGATCGGGTGCTTCGAGGAGGGCGATGAGGCAGATGAGGGGGGAGAAGGATTGGATGACGATTTCTTTTTCCATGTTGAGTGTGCGGATTTCATGGATGGCACCGCGGGTGAGGGCGATGTCGCGGTTGTTGCTGTGTTGTTCCAGTGCGGCTTCACAGGCTTGGCGTACTTTAGGGGTGAGGCTGCCTTCTGCTGCAAAGAGGGGGAGGAGGGGGCCGACGATGGGTTCCCAGCTGTCACAGCTTTTAATTTCCACGTAAACACCGATGCGGCCTTTGGCCATTTCGAGGGATTGGGTGAGGGTAGGGAGGGGTTCGCCTTTGAATGCGCTACTGAACCAGGCACCGGTCTCCAGGCCTTTGAGGTCGTCGGAATGGGTTTCCCAGATAATGCCTTGCTTACCCGTGGTGCGTTCGAGGTCTTTGTCGTGGAGGACGATGATCTTGCCGTCTTTGGTAATCTGGCAGTCGAGCTCGTACCAGGGCGCTTTGAGTTCGACGGCTTTTTCAAAGGCGCTCAGGGTGTTTTCCGGTGCATAAGCACTGGCTCCGCGGTGGGCAATGACCATGATGGATTCCTTTGTGTTACTGGTTTCCCGGGTATTTTCGAGGGAGTTACAGCCTTGGGTGTAGAGCGATATGCTGAGGAGGAGTGTAAGGATGAATTTATAGCTGGCTTGATTCATTGTGGGGCCTTGTTTTTATCTGGTGTAGTGGGGAGTGGGCCATTATACGGAGATTGGTGTATGGATCAAAGGGGTAATAATAGGTTATTTTGGCATAAAACCTACCGTTCAGTAGCATGGAAGTGTTGACACCCTTGAACTTAGCGTGCAGGAAGTCTACACTATAGGGGCTTAGTTTAGTGTAGGAATCGGTTACCGGATAGGGCAATTTGGCAGACCGTTCTTCGATCTCCCCCACACGTTTTGCGTGTAAAAAGGATCCCGTTTACAGTGAGTGTCAATTATCAAAGC
>CALAXS010000366.1 GCA_937895305.1 uncultured bacterium | reverse complement strand
CCACGGGACTCGAGACGTTCCTGCGCATGAGCGGAAAACTTCAGCGGGGCACTTTTACCCAGCACGCCATCCAGTAAAGACTGGAAAGTCGAACCCGATAAAGGCGTAGAACGTTTTAGACCCGTATTCATCTGGTCCAGACGCGCCTTACCCCGTGATTCCTGTAGTGCTTGTGTATTAATCATTCTCACAAGCCCTATGGTGTCGTAGGTTCATTGGCAATACCAAAGATTCCAGTCATGGACATGGGTACGCCATCCACAGACAAGACCACGATGCTGCCTTCCAGATGCACGGAATCAACATTGCCGGAGTGCAGGCTGCCATCTGGCAGAACACCTTCAACAAATTTTCCGATGAGTCCCTGCGCAGAAATGAAGTTCAATTGATCTACATTCCCATTCAGGAAATCGACCTGACCTGCCAGATCACCCATGCCGGAACTTATGTTTTCCATTTGCTCCAACGCTGAAAACTCTGCCAGCTGCGAAACCATCTGCGTGTTGTCCATAGGCTCCAGGGGATCCTGATGGGTCAACTGCTGCACCAGGAGTTGGAGGAACGCATCCCTGTCCAATTCACTGTTGCTGTTTGCAGATGCTGCAGTTGAGTTTGCTGCGTTAGCGCTGGACGCACCGGCTGTAGCTTGACTGCTCGTGCTGGCTACAGCGGCAGATTGCGACCCGGCTACACCACTGGATTCCACATTCTGTCCCTGACGCTGCGCTTGCAAACGTACAAGCCCGTCAATCAGGGCGCGAAAATTCGCAGTGACGCCTTGTTGCGCCTCAGTTCGCTGTTTCGTAGTGGGTGAATAATTCCCCACTGCGTTAGCGCGAAATGCAACTACACTATTCATAGTCCATTCCTCCTTTTGTTAAATAAATAAATTCAGGGTGCCGTCATGGTCCACCCCGGTAGCGGTGCCTGAGGAAACTTTTGTAAAGTCCTCCTGCATTGCCGTTTTAGCCGTCTCGTTCTGAAATACCTTCGATTGCCCGGCCTTGTCTTGTAGCTCCTCACGTGTTTGCTCCGCAGTGTTCCACAGATGATCCGGCTGGGAATCCACTTCAATGGATCCAGGATCCAGGCCCTGTTGATGCAAGGCTTCCCGCAAAGGCAATAGGCCTTGCTCCAGGATCTCACGTACCACGGGACTGATAGAGGACAGGCGAACCTGCATCTCACCATCAATCTGTTGCACATGGACCTGTACCTCACCCAGCGACTCTGGATATAACTTGATCGTTATGGTTCCATTGCCTTTTGTAATGAGGTAGCGCACGCCTTTCACCATGGTCGCCGGGATTTCCTCCACAGTGACACGTTCCGGTACGCGTAACGTTGCACCTGGAGAAGGTTGCTCTGGCTTGGCGGACTGCACAGCAGACACTTCTAGCGTTCGCTCCTGTGACAGGGTCTGTGTTTCGGTCGTAGTTCCCAGAACGTCCTTGTCCTGACCTTGGAGCACGACCTTCTCCGAAGAAAAGCCTGCAAACATAGAAGCTACACTGGGACCCTTTAGGGGACCCGGCTCCAACTTGGCCGCATTGACGATTTCAACATCCTGAAGTGCTTCTGGAAGAACAGACTCCGTTTCCGTGTCACTGGATGCTATCCACTTCGCATTCACCTTTGCATCGGTCTTGCCAGTCGCTTCAGTCTCAACAGGTTCCTCATGGAGATAGGGCATCTTTACACTCTGTTTCCCGGATTGAACTGCGTTCACATCCGGGTCCAGGGCCTCACCCTCAGTTTGCGCGGTGCCCTTGGCAAGAGCCAATGCGCCTTTGATTTCGCTATTCTCCGACTTGGACGATGTTGCCACCAGGTCAGGATCTTCAGCCTCAACAACTTCCGGCGTATCAACCAGAGTCTCCTCATCGGTGGTTTCACCCGTGGCCTCCACAACCGGGGTCATAAGAATGGACCCGGCCAGTGCCGCTGCATCCTCCGTTTCTTCATCCAACGTATCGCCCAGTAATACCGCTCGAATCTGGGAGAATATACCAGCAAAGCCATCACCCGAAACCGGGGATGCTCCACTGGAACTACTATTCTCTGCGGACTGTGTCTGAGACAGGTGCATGATGGGTATGTTCATACATAATCACCTCCTTTCAATGGTTTTTGTGCTATAGGGCAAGCTGCGATGTGCCAAACAGACACACCGCCCCTGTTAAAGGAAAAATGGAAATTGGACGCAGTGAACTTGCGTCAGTAAAGTGGGAGAGAGGCCCTGGCACGGTAAGCAATAGGGAACGAGATTAACCTCACCCGTCACAGCAATGACAAGTGAACTTGAGACCGTGTACTAAGAAAAGTTGTAATTAGCACTTGTAGACATGGGTAGTATTAAATCTGCAAATCCATTTTGGACAAGAGTGGATTCAGTTCGCACCAAATTGCAGACCGATGCTATCGGTTACTCGGACATGGCCCGCAATACCCGCGCAGCCTCTTCAGGGTCCATGGCCTCCAGGATCTTCGCACGATCCTTGCCCTTCTTCATCATCGTCAGGATGGCCGCTTGTTCATCTACTTGATAGCGCTTCAGCGCATCCGCCGCTGCATCCGCCTTCATTTCCTGCAAGGTGTCTACTGCAGTCTGCAAGCGCAGCTTCCGGTCCTCCTCCGCCCCCTGTAAACCATTATCAAATTGCTTCAATTGTTCATCAATCTCTTTTTGAAGCTGTTCCAGGTTTATCTCACGAATACTTATCTGCTGTTCCCGCTCATCCAGGGCCTGTGCACGTTCCGCCAGTTTGCTTCGTTGTTGCTGAATCTCGCGGGTTTCACTGCTTTGCGGGGACATCGCAGTCGTACCCTCTGCTGCTAAGGCTGCTACCTCCTTGCCCATGAGCACATCAATACCGGCCTGGTTCAGATTCCCGGTGACCGCTAAGGCACTGACAATGGTTACAATAAAAACAACCACGCCACCCAATACCAAAAATATTAATTTCATTGTGATGCCTCATCCAGCAGACCGGAATGTCCAGCCTTTCCCTCAGCTTTTCGATTTGTGCGATGCATCAATACAGCTTCATCCAACTGCTGCACCTCCTGTTTATCAATTTCTTTCAGATGATGTAGCTGCCTGCGATCCTTTAACTGCTCCACCACCTTACGCGCTTTCAGTGCATCTTCCAATGCGCCGCGTTGTTCATGTTCAACCGTCCCCAGTTGTTGTAGCTCTGCGTCCTTGGCGTCACTCAAACTTGCGAGGTGACGTTCATGCTGGTAAAAGCGGCGCACATCACTGGCATCAAAATCGGTATGGGTCCGCGCTTCAGCAGTCATTAACTGTGCCCGTTGTTGCGCTAACAGTGCATCCCGGTAGGACCTGCATTGGGCAATATCCCGTTGCGTCCCGGCCAATGCCAAAGCGTGTACCTCCTCCGTGCGCTTGCGCACACGAACCAGAAGATTCAGTAACCTTGCATTGTATCGGGCCATAAATATAAGTCTATCCCTGCATTGCTGCATTCATCAATAATTCGATTTTCTCATACGGCGTTATCTCAAACAAGCCCTGCTGCAAAAAAGCACGTAAATTCGGCATGAGCCGTAGTGCCATATCTATTTCAGGGTTACTTCCAGACACATACGCACCGATATTGACGAGATCTTCTGCATCACGATAAACCGCCAGCATCTTCCGCACCTGTCCTGCCAAAGCCTGATGCTCCTCATTGGTCACATCCAGCATACTCCGGCTGATACTCTCCAACACATTAATGGGCGGGTAATGATTCTTCGATGCCAGATCCCGGGACAATGCTACATGGCCATCCAATATGCTGCGTACCGCATCCCCTACAGGATCATTGAGATCATCGGCTTCCACTAACACCGCATACATGCCCGTGATGCTGCCATGCTCGCTGGTACCCGCACGCTCCAGTAACTTGGGCAATAAGGAATACACCGAAGGCGGATACCCTTTTGTGGTCGGTGGTTCACCGATGGCCAGACCAACCTCACGCTGGGCCATGGCAAAACGGGTTACCGAATCCATCATCAACAGTACATCCTTACCCTGCTCCCGGTAATACTCCGCAACTGCTGTTGCCACATAGGCACCATTGATACGCATCAATGCAGGTTCATCAGACGTTGCCACCACCACCACAGAACGTGCCAGGCCCTCTGGCCCGAGATCCTTTTCCAAAAACTCGCGGACCTCTCGCCCACGTTCACCAATCAATGCAATGACATTAATGTCTGCATTCGTATTGCGGGCAATCATCCCCAGCAACTTACTCTTACCGACGCCACTGCCGGACATAATTCCAATACGTTGCCCCTTGCCACAGGTAATGCACCCATCAATGGCACGAATTCCCGTTGCCAGGGGTTCCTTAATTCGAAGCCGGGCGAGTGGGGCAGGGGGAGGTGCCAGCACCGGAACCTCTTTCTCTCCCCGTATGGGTGGCCCACCATCAATGGGTTGCCCCATGCCATTTAAAACCCGCCCGAGTATTTCCGGGCCAATCCGTAATTTACAGGGGGCATAGCTTGGAATCAGCGTATCTCCAGGTCCCATACCCTGCATATTGCCCAAGGGCATGAGCAAGATCCGACCATCGCGAAATCCCACCACTTCCACAGGCAATTTCTCTTTGGTCCGCCGTGACTGCACAAAGCATAAATCGCCCAGATGCATATTGGGCCCTGTAGCCCGCAAGGTAAGTCCGACTACATCCAGAATTTTCCCATGGGCCTGTAAGGGTGTGTGGGCCTCTACACGCTCTATCAT
>CALAXS010000365.1 GCA_937895305.1 uncultured bacterium | reverse complement strand
CCGGGGGAACAGCCTTCTCATCTTATCTCTTGGTTCCATCGACTGAAACTGGGGAGTACAGAGCTTGGAGCGTCGGAAGGGGGATTCCTGCCTGCGAAGGAATGACAAGGGGGGCAGGAATTGACAGGGAGGGGGATAATTCATTCTTATCTGTGCCCATCCGTTCAATCTGTATGATCTGTGTTCTAATCTTCTTTATTTCCCCACGTTCAGCACTTGCACGCCGTAGCCGTTGATACGGAGGGTGGCGGTGCCGTTTTTGATGGGGGCGTGTTGGTCGGTGGGACCATGGTGGAGGGTGCCTCCCTCCCACTTTTGGAGGCCGTTGATGGTGTAGGTTAGGCCACCCTGATATTCGTTGACGGCGATGAGGGTGAGTGTGTCGTCGTGCTCTTTAGCGAGGACTTTGATGGTGCGGTCTACGGAGCCCCAGGTCTGGGCGAGTGTGATGGTGAAGGGGCCTGCGTCGGGTGCGGCGAGTATGGAGTTGAGTTCTTTCAATTCGCTGACGACGTTCAGCATATCTTTCCAGGTGTGGGAATCTTTTTCGATGAAGGCGGAGCCCCAGTAGAGCACGCCACGGGCACCGTTGACAATAGCGTCGAAGGTCATGAAGCGCATCTCGTCGTGGGTGGGCCGACGTTGCTCTTGAATATCTTCTTCGGTGGCGTCTTTTCTGAGGTCGGCCCAGCCGAAGGCCTGGAGCACCATCCATACGGGTTTGTCGGGTGCGGCAGCCTGCATACGGAGGGTGTAGTCGCCCACGGAGGAGCGGCGGGTGTTGACGAGGTCAGAGTGGCCGTTGAAACCCTTGACGATGGGATAGATGTCACAGCCAGCCATATCGGCGGCCAGATTGAATTCAGCGAGTTGCGGGATGGTGTTGCGGGGGGCGTGGTTCATCCAGATGGGGTGCTTGAGTCCGTTGGCCTGGAGGTAGTCGCGACCGTCGAGGAAACCCCGGGCCATGGTGTGGGCGTTGGGTTCGGCGTCGGCGACTTTAAGATTGGGCCGGGGGGATTCCTGGCCGAGGGCTTCCCAGATTTGGGTACTTAGTTCGTCGCCTTTTTGAAAATCTGCAAAGTTATAGGATGTTTTCATTTCTTCGAGGAGGAGGGTAACCTTTTTCTTTTGCTCCAGGTCCTCAATGCTTTCTAGATGCTTGCGGATTATTGGGCGTTGATCCCCTGAAAGCCAGAGCCAGGGCCCATACCAGCAGTTCCAGAGGGCTTCGTCGGGCACTTCCCAAACGGCGAGGGCGGGGTGGCTGTCGAAATCGTGTAGCAGTGCATCCAGCGCTGCCTTGCGGTTGTCGGCATCCGTACTGAGGTCAAGGCTGTAGCCTGTGTTGAGCCAGGCGTAGGCCCCTGCGTTTAGAATGCGGTCCAAAGATGCCTGGTCGGGCTTGGCGTAAATCAGGTTAATACCCGCATCAACCGCATCTTGAAGCACGGCGTCATCCTGCGGGTTTTCGTAGAGTCCGACGATGAAGGTGCGGGTGTCGTTGATGCGTAACATTCGGTCAGGCTCAATGGTGACGTCTGCTGCGAAAGAAGCACTTGTGATGAGCAGGATCATGATTGTGGTTATACGCATGGTGTGATCTCCTTGTATTGCATTTACTGTAGAGGAGTGTATGGGGCTGTAGCAAGAATGATAAGTTGGCACTCCCCCATGTCGGTTGGGTATGATCGGGCGATGAAAGTACAAGTCATAGGTTCAGGTAGTTGGGGATTGGCGCTTGCCCGTATATTGGCGCGAAATGACCATGAGGTTTTGCTGTGGTGTCGTGCGGAGGATAATCCGGATGCGCTGCGGGAAACGCGGGAAAGCCCTGTGTTTTTACCGGGGGTGTTGATGCCGGAGAATGTGGCGGTGGTTTCACACGTGGACCCGGATGTGGATATGGCCGTGTTTGCGGTGCCCTCCCATGTGATGCGTATTGTGGCGGAGCAGTATCCTTTGTCCGAAAAAACCATTCGGGTGAATGTGGCAAAAGGTATAGAGCGGGCTACGTTGTTGCGTATGAGCGAGGTGCTGGTTGAGGCAGGTGAGGGTGGTCCTGTGGTGACGTTGTCGGGACCGAGTCATGCGGAGGAGGTGGGGAATGATCTGCCTGCGTCGTTGGTGGCTGCGAGTCTGGATGAGGATGCGGCAGCTATGGTGCAGGAGGCCTTTTTCGGTTCTACCTTCCGGGTGTATACGAGTGGGGATCTTGTGGGGGTGGAGATCGGGGGTTCGCTGAAGAATGTGGTGGCCATTGCGGCGGGAACCTGTGACGGCCTGGGCCTGGGAGACAATGCAAAGGCAGCACTGATCACGAGGGGCCTGGCAGAGATTGCACGCTTGGGTGTGGCGTGTGGTGCGGATCCGATTACGTTTTCGGGCTTGAGCGGTATGGGTGATCTCATCGTGACCTGTGATAGTCGTCATTCGCGGAATCGGCGTGTGGGTGAGGGAATCGCGCAGGGTAAGACGATTGAGGAAATCCTGAATGGGCCTATGGTGGCGGAGGGTGTGAATACGACGGAGTCTGCCCATGCGTTGGCGGGGAAGATGGGTGTGGAGATGCCGATAACGGCGGCGGTACATGGGGTGTTGTTTGGGGGGATTGATGCGGGTACGGCATTGGCGCAGTTATTGGGCCGTGAGAAGCGATCGGAGCAGGATTAGTGCTCGTGGTGCAGAAGCCTGTTCACTTGAATCAGCAGTTCCGATGCCGTAAAAGGCTTGGCAAGCAGGTGATCGCAGTATTGCGCTTGGGGTGACGTTTGTCCTTCTTCTGTTAATACTGCCAAGCCAAGAATGGGCGTATCGCTGGTTTCAGTGCGGGCCTTTGCACGCTCCTTAAGTAAAGATGCACTCAGCTCGCTGTGCTTCAGATCCAGAATTATGAGGTGCGGATTGTGTTCGATGAGTAGCGCACCTGCTTCGAAAGCGGTACTTGCGGTGTAAAGGAGAATATCCTTTTCTGCACTGAAAGCATCCTGGATAATATCAAGATAGTAAGTATCATCATCAATGACAAGGATACGTGGAATACCATCACTTAGACGTTCAAGGGGGATCCCCTGGGCAATCATGAAGGTGCACAGTT
>CALAXS010000364.1 GCA_937895305.1 uncultured bacterium | reverse complement strand
CCCAATCAACCAGTAGCACCGGTTTGCAATACGGTCCGAAAATAATCAATGCGGTAGTTTACAGCGTTATCGCGACTATCGAGCTTGTATTCACTACAATATCTGCCCGGAAAATGAGTTCCTAGTCTAGCACACCCCTAACGCTCTCTACTATCCCCCGAAGGACCAGAAAGCTCCCCCGATGCACCCAGCTTTTTCTTCGCATATTTCTGGCGCATGGCAATCTTTTCTGTTTCCCGCTCCATCACCGCCAGGGCCAGGTCATGGGCCCGATCCTCATGGGTCGGCTGCTCCATAGCCAGCGCAAAACGCCGTTCTGACACATCCAATAGATACACAGCCGAAGTTAGCTTCGAAAAATTATTCAGCAGCAATTCATAGATTCGCTCCTCCAGCGCTTTGAGCAAGATGCTGTACGCATCCAAATCCTCATCCAGTTCCGGCGACTCAATGCCCCACTGTGCCACCAGATCACGCCGCGTATGTTGCCAGTCTTCGCTTGCCATGTCCTGATTGTAACACGCTGCTATTACTCCCTGTCATTCACGAAGGTGGGAATCCCCGCGTAAACAGTCCTAACGCAATACTGCAAAGAGGACACCACCTCACCTGTCTTTCCCGCGTAGGCGGGAATCCAGAAGACTATGTAGGAGCAGATGGACCGATAATATCAAGCAATACTTTCACGTATACAATTATCAACAGTGCCCTGAGTCCTGTGGATACCTGCATTCGCAAGCATGACGACTTTTATGTTTTAGCAGTCTTCGAAATAGGTTTTTGTCCTCGAAATACTAAACACTTACAATTGCGAGGAGGCTCCGCCGACGTGGCAATGACGTGGGGAGGTAGAGATGTAGCTTCGACTGGAAGTTGGGATACCGTTGGGGGGATTCTCAATCAAGTTGAGAATGACAGGGATAGAGGGGTAGCGCGTAGTCGTTGTTGCACCTGTCCAGTCGTCTGGGCCAAGCCAGATTGCCACGTCGCTCGTACCTCTCTCCTCGCAATGACGGGCGGGGTGAAGTCTTTGCTGCTATTGCGCGATATGCGCCATCAGCCGCTCCACCACATCCGGTTTTTCTTCCGCCAGATTGTTATCCGGGTCGGGCGATGCCTCCGCATCGTATAGCTCCACATTGGTGTACGCTTCGTCCTTCTTTCCTTTTTTCGCGATGAGCCGATATTGCGCGTCGCGCACGGAAACGCTGTCGTCCCAATAACTGAGGACGACATCGTTGATAGTGGTCGCTTTTGCATCTAGTAGTGAGCGTATACTTTTTCCGTCCAGGGGATGCTCGGTTTTGGTGTTTTCCAGCGCGCATAAATCGACCAGCGTAGGATACAAGTCGATGGACTGCACGAGCGCGTCGGAAACGTGCCCATTGGCTTTGGCACCAGGCACACGCATCATTAGGGTGCTTTTCAGGGTGCGTTCATGGGCCACATGCTTACCCCACAACGCACTCTCGCCCAACTGCCATCCATGGTCCCCCCACACGACGACAATGGTGGATTCCGCGAGACCCAGCTCATCCAACGCATCCAGTACCTTGCCCACCTGACGATCCACATAGCGCACACATGCGGCATAGGCACGTCGCGCCGTGATGCGGTCGTCCTTGGCTAGCGGGTTACTCTTTTCATAGGGCGTGTCGTATTTATAAAATTCGCCGCTCTCGTGCCAATACGCCGAATCAGGTTTTGCAGGAGACTGCGCATCGGAGATCTCAACCTGTTCCATGGCTTCCCAATCTTCACGGGGCGCGACGAAGGGCAGGTGAGGCTTGTAAAATCCCAGACCCATAAAAAACGGGGTGTCGCGGTCCTTTAGCTCGGTCAGTTTGGCGATGGCTGTTTCCGCATTGAGGCCATCGGGTAAGTCGGTATCCTCCTCCACCACAAACTCCATGAGATCCTGATTCCCTTTGCCATCCTCGCGATGCCGTCCATCGGCATAGGCGAAAAAGACACCCCAGCCCCGTTTCCAATCGCCCAGCGGTGTAGCCAGTTCGTCCCAGGCATGGGGCATCTCTTCGCGTCCATCGCCTGTAGCGTCATAGTTATAGACCAGACCGTCTGCGGTGTGGGACATCTTGCCGATGTTGACAGTATGGTAGCCATTACGCCGAAAGAGCTCGGGCATGGACTGCGCCCCATCTGTCTTTTCCTGTCGCAGACGGTTTTTACCGCTGTAAAAATGATTGTTGCCTTTGGTAGCCCCGGTGTATTTCGGGGAGCGTCCCGTGAGCAAGGAATAACGTGAAGCACCACAGGTGGGGACCTGCACATAGTGACGGGTAAACATGATGCCCTCCTGCGCAAATTGGTCCAGGTTGGGCGATTGAATATGCTCGACCCCATAACATCCCAGTTCCGTGCGTAGGTCATCAATGGCGATAAAAAGCACATTGGGGCGGGTGTCCGCGGCGAAGGAAGCAGAGGCCAAAAAAATAAAACAGCATACCAATCTCATGAAGCACCCTTTACAGGTTGGTTATTCTGGAAACGCCATTGAGTGTATTGGATTTGCCCCGACACACCATCAAAAAAACCACTGTAAACATTTTTTGCTTACAGTGGTTAATTATTCAATGGCGGAGAGGGAGAGATTCGAACTCTCGGTACGGTTGCCCGCACAACGGCTTTCGAGGCCGCCGCCTTCAACCACTCGGCCACCCCTCCGCAAGGCTGCACAGTGTAGCAAATGGGGCGGGAGTCATGCCACTTCGCAATCCAGTCACACCATGAAAAGGTGACAATCCCTCCGTTCATAGCGTACAACAGCGTTGGTACTATGGATGGCTTCACGCCTGTTATTATCCGTACCTGTACAGTGCAAAGCGAAGGAATAGTATGAGTAGTTCTGGAATTGATTTCAGCCGCATACAGGAAGTGTCCCGCGGTGACCGTGAATTCGAAAACGAACTTTTCAATGCCTACCTCAACGATTGTGATGCCGGGTTGTCAGCGTTGCTTCAAGCTGTCGAAATTGGCGACCTGGACAGTGCACGAAAATGCGCCCATGCGATCAAAGGTGCATCAATCAACATTGGCACCACCCGCCTCCACGAGTATGCCCATGCTATCGAATCCAGCGAAGCAATCCAGGAAAGCCAGATAGATACAACTATCCTCACCGCGTTTCAGGTGGCCTACGACGAGGTAAAAATCGCCATCCGAACTTATATCAACGAGTAGTGCTGCAATAGCACAGACCCCATTGACCACCTCATGCATCCCCAGTTTGAAATGTTACGGTGTTTCCATGTTTTCATGAAA
>CALAXS010000363.1 GCA_937895305.1 uncultured bacterium | reverse complement strand
CACCGCTAACTTCGCTGCGACCTTTGACTTTGTGATTACCCTGGCGCTTGTTCGCGAGGAGGGCGACCACAACTTCTTTCACAAGGGTGGGATTGGCTTCTGCATTGAAGATGCTGTCGCTACCTTCAATGGAACCTTTGTCCGCGCCTTTTGTATCTATTAATTTCAAGGATGCCATGAGTGTTAGCTTCCTTTCACACTGGTCTTGACCACAACGAGTCCGCCATTTGCACCGGGTACAGCACCGCGTACCACGATAAGATTTTTCTCAGTGTCGACGTCCACAATCTCCAGATTGTGTGTGGTCACTTTACGGTTACCCATTTGACCGGGCATACGTTTCCCTTTGTACACCTTGGCCGGGTCAGCACTCTGACCGATAGAGCCGGGTGCACGGTGGAAGTGTGAACCGTGACCACCAGGACCGCCGCTAAAACCATGCCGCTTTATTGCACCGGCAAAGCCTTTACCTTTGGAGGTCCCTTGAACATCAACGCGATCGCCTGTCTTGAAGATTTCAGAGGTGATTTCGTCACCTGCCTTCAATTCGTTGGCAGCATCGACTCGAAACTCGCGCAGCACCGATTTGGGGCTAGCACCAGATTTCGCGTAATGGCCAGTCATGGGCTTGTTCACGTTCTTTTCTTTTTTATCTTCAAAGCCTACCTGTACAGCTTCGTACCCGTCGCTATCTTGCGTTTTGCGCTGGATAACTGTGCAGGGTCCGGCTTTGACCAGGGTCACGTCGATCCAACGTCCATCTTCTGTGAAGATACACGTCATACCGAGTTTTCGGCCCAAAATTCCGTTCAGCATCGTTATAGTCCTTACCGTTCGTACGTTCTTGATTCATCCGTTAAAGCAGTTGCCTGCTTTACTGTCGAATCTCCACGTCCACGCCCGCAGGGAGCACCAGTTTCATAAGAGCATCGACTGTAGAAGCACTTGGATTGAGGATGTCCATCAACCGCTTATGCGTTCTGCTTTCAAATTGCTCACGTGACTTTTTGTTCACATGCGGTCCGCGAAGTACGGTGTATTTACTGATGTTTGTCGGCAGCGGAATGGGTCCGCGTACCGTAGCACCGGTTCGCTGTGCAGCCGCTACGATTTCCTTGGTGGATTGATCCAACAGTCGGTGATCGTAGGCCCGCAACTTGATTCGAATTTTATGGCTGGAAGCCATGTACATTCTCCATTCATAGCTACGTCAATCGCAGCAAACATCGTTAGTTTAGATTCTGTCCCGGCACCTCGTAGCACCGGGAAGCAACTAATTTTAAGCAATAATTTCAGAAACCACACCCGCGCCAACGGTACGACCGCCTTCGCGGATAGCGAAGCGCAGTTCTTTGTCCATGGCGATGGGGGTGATGAGTTCAACTTCGATGGTGATGTTATCACCGGGCATAACCATTTCTACGCCGTCGGGAAGCTTGAGGCTGCCCGTCACGTCCGTGGTACGGAAGTAGAACTGGGGACGGTATCCTGCGAAGAAGGGGGTATGACGGCCGCCTTCTTCTTTGGTCAGGATGTAAACTTCGCCCTTGAACTTGGTGTGTGGTGTGATGGAGCCGGGCTTGGCCAATACCTGCCCACGCTCTACATCCTCGCGCTCAATACCGCGGACCAGTACGCCCACGTTATCGCCCGCCTGACCTTCGTCCATAAGCTTGCGGAACATTTCAACGCCTGTGCAGGTCGTTTCCTTATCGTGGTCCATACCCACGATAGAAATCTTTTCACCAACCTTGACCATGCCCTGTTCAATCTTACCCGTTACCACGGTGCCGCGGCCGGTAATGGTGAACACATCTTCGATGGGCATAAGGAAAGGGCGGTCCAGCAAGCGCTCGGGTGTGGGGATGAAATCATCCACGGCCTGCATAAGCTCAAGGATACGCGCTTCGCCGATTTCAGGGTCACGCTCTTCCATGGCAGCCAGAGCAGAGCCCCGTATCACCGGCAGATCGTCGCCCGTGAATTCATATTTGGAAAGCAGTTCACGAAGTTCAAGCTCAACCAGGTCAAGTAATTCCTCGTCGTCTACCATGTCTATCTTGTTCATCCAGACCACCAGCGCAGGCACGTTCACCTGGCGGGCAAGCAGAATGTGCTCGCGGGTCTGGGCCATGGGGCCATCATCCGAGGCCACCACGAGAATACCACCGTCCATCTGGGCTGCACCCGTGATCATGTTCTTCACATAATCCGCGTGACCCGGGCAATCCACGTGCGCATAGTGACGGTTATCCGTTTCATACTCAACGTGAGCAATAGAAATCGTGATACCGCGTTCGCGCTCTTCAGGGGCCTTGTCGATGTCTGCAAAGTCCATCGCTTTTGAACCATTGGCCTTGGCCAATACCTTGGTAATAGCACTCGTTAACGTCGTTTTACCATGGTCAACGTGACCGATGGTGCCGATGTTTACGTGGGGCTTTGTCCGTTCAAATTTTACCTTCGCCATGACCTGCTTGTCTCCTTGTGCTTCCAAAACACAGCCTGTTCTCTATATAGAGGACATCCTTAAAACGCGTAAAACTATTCAAAAATGGAGCCCACTAGCAGATTTGAACTGCTGACCCCTTCCTTACCATGGAAGTGCTCTACCAACTGAGCTAAGCGGGCTTTGACCATTGAGTACACTGGAGCGGGAAACGAGGCTCGAACTCGCGACCCTCAGCTTGGAAGGCTGATGCTCTACCAACTGAGCTATTCCCGCAACATAGAATTAAGCATGTCGCCATGCCTAAAAATCATATTAAAATGGTGGCGAGTGTTGGATTCGAACCAACGTAAGCGTACGCTAACGGGTTTACAGCCCGTCTCCTTTAGCCACTCGGACAACTCGCCAATGAAGTCATTCAATTTGTGTGCCACCCGCTGCAACGCTCGTATTCTCCATAACTTAGGACCCGATTCATCGGGGTAAAAAATGGAGCCGGCGATGGGATTCGAACCCGTGACCTGCTGATTACAAATCAGCTGCTCTAGCCAACTGAGCTACGCCGGCACGGAGCACACAAAAAACCGTCGTCTTTCGACGACGGAGAACTAAGGTAACAAAAAAAGGGCGACCATGTCAAACTGTTCACCCTTGTAAAAAACCTGTCCCGGACAATATTTACCTAGATTTCAGGGCTACATTCGCCCGAACTGCCAGGCGTTCCCGTGGCCGTTGCCACAACCGAAACAAAGTTAAAGCCTGTCGGATTGGCGTTGCTGACGAGGACCACTACTTCCTGCGTGCATTCACCTGCATCCGCTATGAGGGAGGACACCACGATCGTATCACTCAATGCGGGTCGTTCTATACCAGGCAGCCCGCCACGATATGCTGTGACCGCTACTGAATTCCCGTTACTTTCCGACCAATCCAGCGGATTAAAGACCAATTCCAGCGTATCCGCGTCCGGGTGAACAGCAAGTACCAGGGCGATAGTCGTCAATGGCGGTACGAGAAAGCCCGTGGGTGTTGCTGCATTCAATGTATCCACATCCAGCTCAACCTTGGTCTCACTGAAGCGATCTTCCTGGAGCCGCCTGGGTGTGCGCCGTGCATCCGAAGGCCGTACCTGCGCTTCAAGCGTATTTTCTACACCCAACTCCTGGGCGAAGTCCTTGTACAACTCACCTAGCGTTACACCTTCTTTCGTGAGCAGCCCTTCATCAAAGGCACCACCGACCGTAGTAAGCAACAGCTCAAGCGGCATCTCCGGATCCCCGGCCAGGGCAGCTTCCAGATCCAGGCGAATTTGTTCCAATACACCAAAAGACGGCGGGGAGCTATCCATCAGGTAGGAGATAAACGGACTAGCACCACCCTTTGCAGTATCCAGTACCCGCTCTACCCAAAGGAAGAAATCCTGATTCGCATTGCCATATTCCGGGTCACCACCCAGGATAGGATTAAGTAACGTTACACCCGCATCAATGCGTTCGGCCGGGTCAAAGGTTCGCGACATATCCAGCCCGGCTGCACGTTGCCCCAGGTACGTAGAAAGACCACGGCGCAACCCGTCCAGCATATCCACTGGTGGTGCACCTGGTGGCGAAACGAGAACAGGCGGATAATCATACCCGTCATACGCTGCTTCAAACAGTTCCTGTGCAAACGCATTGGCAAAACTCATCTCCTGCACCAAATCCACATTTTCAAACAGATCCTCACGCACGATAGCATCATTATGCCGTGCAATGGTCAGTAGCTGTAACGGGTCAATCACTATAGACCCGAACATGCGCGAACGATACTGGAGGTCCGCAAAACGTGTATAGCCCGAGTTGTAAAAATCGCTCGAATTAAAGAAGACCAAAGTAAACACATTGTTGGGCTGCGTCAATACAGGTGCACGCATCCCGGCAAGATCATACTCAAACTGAATGGCATCCAGTGCATTAAGGATCTCGTTCAGCGTTGTATCCAGTTGCCCCACCGTAAAATCACGACGCTCATAAGGCAACGGCGAGAAAATTTCACCCACACGCAACGCAGTCATCTGCTGCAAGAACGCATCACTGGTGAATACCGTCCAGTCATCTTTCCAGGTTAAGCCTGTTGTAGCCTTGGTGGCATCACTCTTGTCCGCATCAAAATCAACACCATAGGCCTCTGGCCGATACACAACGATATACGTAGCATCATGGGGCAGGTTGATTACTGGGGTCGTAATCGTATTACCCTGCAACGTACCCGCAATGGGGAACACGAGCCCTTCAGGTGTACGACACAAGATCATGACTTTCGCAGGTACACGATTTTCAGGGAGGATCGACGTGTTGTTATACGCCAGCGTCAGGCTACCATGGTTTATGGTTGCCCCGTTGGGCCCATACAAGCGCGGTGACGTGCCATTATGCTGTAACCGTACCGGAGTCGACAGGTACGCATACGTTTCCGGGATGTTGGCATAAAAGCCATCAGCAAAGCGCATGCCGTAGGCTACCGTCTCAGGAAGAACCCCGGCTGGGACATCTAGACGCAAGCCCTTTGCGGCTGCAGTGCCACCAGCAGGACCAATCTCATCAAATTCCACTTCAAGCTGTGTTGTCACATAACGCTGGGCAACCAACGTATCAGCACCCTGCGCTGTGGTTACTGTCAACGTCACCTCAAACTCACCTGGTCTGGTGTAGGTATGGGAAGGATTCGGTGCTGTGCTGCGAACCCCATCGCCAAAGTCCCAGACCCACGCATATATGGTTCCACCATTCGCTTCAGAAGTATCACGGAAGTGCACCTCTAGCGGAACATTCCCCACACGGGGGGTCGCTGTGAAGCGTGCTTCTGGCAGCAGGTCAATCGGTACGGGGAGACATCCTGATAGAATGACACCACTCAACATCGCGATTGCCAGCACCAATGCTGTACTACGGGCCGTGAAGAACACGGTATTACTTTTGTTTGGCATTAAACGCCTCTCCATAAATTCAATAAAAAACCATACGAAGTCACGTACTCCCACCACCGGAAACTTCATCCCGGCCGGAAGTAGGCATGTAACCCCAATATGCCGTTTAGTTTGCTGGATTCCGAAGAAAAAGTCAACTAAATACCTGAATTTCCAATCTTGTATAGAGTACCACTCAGATTCACATATATTGCAACACCAGGCCTGCCTCTGATAGCATAAGGGTCTGCTACGCGTAACTCCTTTGGTGCGTACAGGTTCCAGAGCCAGCTTTAAAACTGCTCCCACCCTGTACCTATCTGCTACAACCGAAATAGGTTAAAGACCCTTACGCCTGCAGAAGACATCCAGTTTACAGACCCGACCCGTTGGAATACCCCGACGGCGCAGCCGAGGCAAGACAATGAGCTTATACCAGGAACTTCAATGGCGTGGTTTTGTGCACCAATGCACCCACGAAAACATGGAAACCGAACTCGAAAAAGAACCCATCACCCTTTACTGCGGCTTCGACCCCACCGCTGACAGCCTTCATATCGGGAGCCTGCTCCCCATCATGGGCCTCATGCACTTCCAACGTGCCGGACATAAACCCATCGTCCTCGTCGGTGGCGGCACCGGACTCATCGGCGACCCCAGTGGCAAGACCGATGAACGTAGCCTCCTCGACGATGCCCAGGTTCGCAAGAACGCAGAAGGTATCCACGCGCAACTGGAGCGCTTCCTCGATTTCGAGGGCCCCGCGGCTGCGGTGATGCAGAACAACGCCGACTGGCTTTGCCAGCTTTCCCTCGTGGAATTTCTCCGCGACATCGGCAAGCACTTCAGCGTCAACGTCATGCTCAATAAAGAATCCGTGAAGCAACGCCTCAACGATCGCGACCACGGTATCTCCTACACGGAATTCACCTACAGCCTCCTCCAGGCCTTCGACTTCCTCCACCTCTGTAAAGAACACGACTGTCGTTTGCAGATTGGCGGTAGCGACCAATGGGGTAACATCGTCGCAGGTATGGACCTGTCCCGGCGTATGCTCAGTAAAGATACCTTCGGCCTCACCTTCCCCCTCATCACCAAGGCCGACGGCTCCAAGTTCGGTAAATCCGAAGGCGGCAACATCTGGCTCGACCCGGAGCGTACCTCGCCCTACAAGTTTTATCAGTTCTGGATTAACCAGTCCGACGAAGATGTACCGCGCTACCTGCGTTTCTTTACCTTCCTTACCCAGGACGAAATTCAGGAACTCGAAAAATCTATCGCAGAAGAACCCCACAAACGTGCTGCTCAAAAACGACTTGCCGAAGAACTCACCCGCCTGGTCCATGGCGAAGAAGCCCTGGCCAACGCTATTAAGGCTTCCCAGGCTATGTTTGGGGGTGAATTGACAGGTCTCGACGAAGCGACGTTGCTCGACATCTTCTCAGAAGTGCCCAGTACCGAAGTACAACGTAGTGTGCTCACCGAAGGCGTGGCCCTCATCGACACGCTCGTCAACGCGGGTATCTTCGAGAGTAAAGGCGAAGCCCGACGTATGATTAAAAATGGCGGCCTCAACCTCAACGGCGAACGAATCGACGCTGACGATGCTACGCTTTCAGAGGCCTCCATCCTCACAGGGAACATCGCCGTCGTCCGCAAAGGGAAGAAGAACTACCACCTCCTCAAGTTTGTGTAACGGCTACTTCGTCGGTGCAGCAAACAAACTGTCGGCAAGCTCCACATCATACTGCACATTCTTGATATTCACTACCGCCAGATTCGTCCCGCCCGGTTGGGTAACCTCAATCTTCAACAACATACCCTCAGCCTGATCGATGTACAGTACCATCCCATCCATGGGCACATCCTGATTCTTTTTCTTTGGCTTCGCATCCAGTACATAGACCTTTTTCCCGTCCACTTCACCATCCGCTTTTACCGTTACCGTCATTTCTTTCTGTAGATTTTCTACAAGCATTTTTCCGCCCGGCGGTAACGCACCATTCTCCAATGAGGGCTTCTCCTGCTTCACCGTCTTCATCCCCATCATATCCGTCATCACATGGATAGTCTCCCCGTCAAAGATCGACTCAAACTTCATCTCCATCTTCAATGGCTCCGGCATAGCGACGGTCATGGCCTGTCTATACTTTTCCTTGCCGTCTGCCCTTTTATACGCCACATCCCCCGTACCCGATACCGATACCGACTGTGCACCCATGGGGAAATTCGCCTCCACCGTAAGATCCGCCTTCATGGTGTTGTGTTTCGCCCACCCCTCATCCATCGCCTTCGCAACATCATCCAGTGTCGCACTATATGCGGTCGATGCCATCACCATTATTCCAGCCAGAATTACCCACGAAAAATACTGTTTCATTTTTCCAAATCTCCGTTTTTCTATTTTTCTCGTTCCCATGCTCTGCGTGGGAATGCATACATGTTTAATGGTTGCACTTTCGCCTGGGTTACCACGCAAAGCATGGGAACCAGCACGGCTTAATCAATTTCCCGTATTTCTACAA
>CALAXS010000362.1 GCA_937895305.1 uncultured bacterium | reverse complement strand
CAGAATTGTATCGTATTCGTATAGCACTGGTGCAGGCGTTTTTAATAAAGCATGACTATGACGGGATTTTGCTGAGTCGGGTGGATAATTATGCGATGGTAACCGGGGGGAAGCGCAATTACATCAACACATACGGTGATCCGGGGGCAAATTCGTTTTTTGTAGACCGGGATGGTGTGGGATATTTTGTGGGCAATGGCATTGAGGCACCACGACAGCAGGCGGAGGAGCTGGAGGAACTGGGCTGTGACCGCCTGGAGTATTTATGGTTTGAGGGAAGCTCAGCGGCAGTGGTATCTGAAAAATTTACAGGACAGCTGGTATCGGACGATGGGACATTGGGAAAGAATGTGAATGGCGACCTGGCGGTGCTGCGTAGCTTGCTCACAACGGAGGAGATGGAGAAGTATCGGCGCTTGGGTGTCCTGGCTGCTTCCGCTATGGAGTCGACCCTGCACACTATTGAGGCTGGAATGACTGAAACGGATATCGCTGCACGGCTGATCTATGAGGGTCAACTACGACGATGCCATGTGCCTGTGTCCTTGGTGGCTGCGGATGAGCGCATAGCACAGTTTCGCCACCCGCTACCCACTATCGCACCCCTCACTGAAGGCCACTTGAAAGAACGTGTGGTACGGAATTATGTGATGGTGGTAGGCTGTTTTATGCGGGAAGGGCTGGTCGTGAGTATGACACGATTTGCCCAGGTGGGTACCTTGCCGGAGGGTATAGAAGATGCCTATCTGCGGATTGCTGCGGTCGATGCTGAAATGCAGGAAGCCACGCAGCCGGGACAGAATCTGGGTGAGGTCTTTGCCGCCTGTCAGGCTGCTTATGCGCGCATGGGCTTTCCGGTCAATGAGTGGCACAATCATCATCAGGGTGGCGCTACAGGCTATGCAGGACGTACGAGCAAGGGTACTCCAGGAACACGGTTCCCTGTATTGGATACAGAGTACAAGGAGCGGGTGAATGAATTATCAGGAACATCGGTAGAGTTTGGTGCAGCCTTTGCCTGGAACCCTTCGGCGGTGGGGGTTAAATCGGAAGATACGTTTATTTTGGACGCTGCTGGCAACCAGGAGATCGTATCGAAAACCGCCAGCCTCCCTACACTGGATCTGTCCGGGGTTCTGGGTCGTCAGACCCAGGTGTGTAAGTCGGATATATACAAAAGATAAAAGGACAATTCTGGCACTGCGCACCCATACTATATTTCCCATTTTTCGCAGTTCCGTGGTAGAATTAAGTATGTGTTGTGACGGGGTTTGCTATCGTGGCTTGATGTGTGCGATTGTAAGCACTGTATTTGTTTTCGGCTGGCACCGTTATATTGGGAGTATGCGCCCCCTTGCAAGTGCTGAATCACCTTTCTATTGCACGAAAATTATGGGTCATCATCTTGATACCC
>CALAXS010000361.1 GCA_937895305.1 uncultured bacterium | reverse complement strand
TCTATCAAACGATCTTGCTTGTAGACACTTAATCGACTCTTTCTCATACTGACCAAAATACCACCTATATGGTGTTATCTGGTACAGCCCCTTAAACTTTTATCGGCGCACCCCTGTCACCTGGTATTTCCGGCAGCCGGGTTCCGGAAAAACAGAAATTGAGAAGGGCATGGTGGAGACCTCAGGTGATCTTGGAAATAATCAACCGATGCGCCTGTTTAGCAATCAGGGAAAACAGATGTGTACAGGCAGCTACAGCATCTCAATGTTTGAGGCGGTAGCTGGGGCCGGAACCTTCTCCCTAAAGTGTTTCGACGATGGATCCGCCGTAAACGGCGAACTCCACGTTAAGAGCATAGCGAACCCGAGGGGGAACGGAACCTTGGATGTTATTATCGGAACCGCAGACATTCTCACAGGTGAGCAAGTCGCGTGGATTGCGGGCATTCCATATGCGTTGATCAAAAAACACCCGGAGTTGATCGAGAATGTTGCACAGTAAAGGAATTTTCTGGCTGATGATTGCCATGGTGGCTTTGATGTGTAGCGCCGTGCGTGCAGAGTCGTTTATGGAAAAGTGGAAACGCTATGGTGGCAACCTTGAAGGTGACGCGATCCAATCAGATACTCAAACGAAGGCTGGGATTTCGGGCCAGAATAGAGGGTGGGCGGCATACCAGTTGGGAGATTTTACGACTGCGCTAAAGGAGTGGAAACCTTTAGCAGAACAAGGTGACGCAATAGCTCAAAACAATCTGGGCAAGATGTATCAAAAAGGAAGAGGTGTTCTGCGGGACTACAAGGAAGCCTTCAAGTGGTTTCTGCTTGCTGCTGAACAAGGACATGTTCGTGCCCAGAAAAATTTGGCTAAGATGTACGAAAAGGGAAGGGGCGTCCCTCAAAACGAAAAAGAAGCCTTCAGGTGGTATCGACTTGCTGCCGAACAAGGAGACTCTGATGCACAACAAGCACTTGCCATATTGGAAGCCCAAAAGGCACAAACTGATGGCTTCCCTTCGCCAACATTAACTCCTCCTCAGAAAATCGTCAGTCCCCCTAAACTGCCATCAGCCCAGGCCAAAGACATTACTCCGCCTATCATTGACATCGCCGCAGCCATAATCGTCGAAACAGATAGCGCGACCGTTCATGGGCGAGTATCTGATGACACCCGGGTAGCACAAGTCACAGTAAATGGAGTTGCTGCTGACTTAGGAAGCGGAAGCTTTAGCTTTAAGCGTTACGTACCATCCTCAGGAACCACCGTCCTTATTGAAGCTATAGACGAATGGGGCAACAAGTCTTCCCAAACGGTCAAACTCATTCTCTCGAAAACTAAAACAGTCGATCAACAGTCTTTTGCCAGCCTCGACCCCACCACAATCAGTGGGCAACCCAATCGTGATGCCGTAGCCCTCATCATTGGTGTTGCCGATTACACCCGAGCCCCCAAAGCGGAATATGCGGATAGTGATGCAAATGTGTTTAGCGATTATGCACGTAGGGCATTGGGAATCCCCCGAGACCGTATCAAGCTTCTGACCAATGGCTCGGCTACCCTTATTGACACGAAGATCACCCTGAAACGTTGGCTTCGTGGTCGCATCGAAGAAGGCAAGACGGACGTATATGTTTTCTACGCAGGACACGGTTTGGCCTCCCCTGATGGAAAAAACCTGTATCTACTCCCCTACGATGGAGCCCCAAGCCTTCTTGATGAGACATCCCTGCAACGCTCGGATATATTCGATGTGATCGCCAAGGCCAATCCAAAGTCGGCAACGGTATTCCTTGATACTTGTTACAGCGGTTTGAGCCGTGGCGAAGAGACATTGCTTGCCAGTGCACGTCCAGTCTTTATTTCGCCAAAACAACAATCGCTGCCAAAAGGTTTCACGGTGTTTTCAGCGGCTAGTGGCCAACAGATTTCCAGCGGCTTGGATGAAGCAAAACACGGCCTGTTCAGCTACTACCTGATGAGGGGCATGGAGGGTCCGGCAGACGCCAACGCAGACCGGAAAATTACCGTCGGTGAGCTTCATGCCTATGTCCGGAAGAACGTAAAACAACAGGCGATCAGACTGGGGCGGGAACAGATACCGGAGCTGCAAGGCGATGCTGAGAGGGTGCTGATGATGTGGTGATGCAGAATCTGTTTCACATCAAGTTGCGAGCTTTCTTAAAATGAGGAGTAAAAAGCCATGCATTTAATTCGTATGACGTACCCATTAAAAGTCATATTTGCACTGCTAATTCTATTGTTCCATGTTGGGGTGGCGAGTGCGTCCGCTTCCTTTAGCAGTGATCAATTTGGAATATCGGTCAATTTATCTGGTGGCAGATGGAACATTTCCTTCTCCGAAGAAGAGAA
>CALAXS010000360.1 GCA_937895305.1 uncultured bacterium | reverse complement strand
CGATGTTTACCCGTACCCAGTAAAAATGGATGCCCAGGCAAACAAAGATCTCAACCCAGGCAAGCCTTCTGACAACAGGTATGTTCGCAGTCCATCAAGCATCACCTGTTGTGGGGGCTTGCCTGGGTGGGACTGCAAAAATTATGAGTCTGCGATCGCGAAATGAAAAATGAATGGGGGGCAGGTTGTTAAATGATGCTATCTCTGATACCTTGAACTACCTTGGCAGATGAATTTACGGGAAGGACTTGCAGCCCATGCAACATCGGATAGCTAATCGTTTATTTGTTTTAGTGTTGATATTACTTATTAGTGGAAGTTCACAGGCATCACCCTTCGAATCACTGGGGATTCCAGTGCAGAAGGCGGGGCTTATGGGGACCATGGTCGGTCCCGGGTCTACACCGGACTCAGAGCGCATCTACATTAACTTCCGGCAGGATGGGGGCAAGCTGTTTCTGTTGGCTATTGATCCGGATACAGGTACATCCGAACAGTTTGCATCGCCTGCGGGCACAGGCGCCTGGGGATTTATAACCGGACCTGATGACAAGATTTATCTGGGGACCCATGAAGGTCCCGACGAGAATGATAGCGGACGGGTGCTGGTCTTTGACCCCAAAGAACCAGAGAAAGAAATCCAGCTACTGGGGCGTCCCGCAGATTCAGAGACCTACCTGTGGATGTACACCATCGGGCCGGACAAAAAGCTATACGCGGGCACCTATCCTGGTGCGAAGCTGGTGTCCTACGATCCGGCGACGGGGGACTTTGCGGATCATGGGGTCATGGATGAATCACAGAAATATACACGAAATATATGTACTGGACCGGACGGGCAGATTTATCTGGGGATTGGCTATGGTCGTGCCAATGTGGTGCGCTACGATCCGAAGACGGGTAAACACGAGGCCATACTCCCGGAGGAATATCGGCGTCATGAGAAACAGACTACAGCGAGTGTGCATCAGGGGGTGGATGGCAAGGTCTATGTGAGTGCTATCACGGTGGATGAAGATGGGAAGACGGGCTCGGCTACGCTGGTGGCCCATGATGCTGGTCTTTCGGTGGCGGAAAACCCGGCCACGCCCGTCAATCGCGTTACACTGAAAGATGGTCGCAAGGTAGGCAACGTGACCATTGAGGGTACCTATGAACTGGTGGACCCGGAGGGAAATGTAGAGAAAAAGACCTTCACCTATAAAGGAGCAGGTTCCGGGATTTTCATGGTGAGCAACGGGCCGGGGGACATCATCTATGGGGGGACCTATATGCCCAATGAGATTTTTACCTATGATCCTGCAACCGGGGCATTGACCAATCCGGGGAACCCTACAGAGGTAGGGGGCGAGATCTACAGTATGCTGGACCATCATGGAAGCCTGTATGTGTGTGCCTATCCTGGGTCGTTTTTATCGAAGTGGAATCCGGCAAAGTCGTGGGATTATGGTCGCGAAGCAGGCAAAAACCCCCAGGGCTTTGGTCCATTGGGCCCTGGACACCTGCGCCCACGAGCCATGATTCATGGGCCGGATGAATTGATTTATATTGGCAGCTACCCGGAGTATGGGATCCATGGCGGTTCGTTGGGCGTGTGGGATCCAAAGACAGACACGTTGATAGAGAATTACCATCGCTTACTCGGGAATCAATCCATCATAGCACTGGTCTATGACGAAAAGTCGGGGCGTGTATTTGGTGGGTCGAGTACGGCAGGGGGTGGTGGCACAACACCAGTAGAGCCTTCGGCAAAGTTTTTTGCCTTTGACCCAAAGGAGAAGGCATTGGCCTTTGCACGGGTGATTGATGAGAAGGTTAATAGTATCCGTGCGTTGTGCCAGGTTGGTCGTATCATCTATGGCATTGGCAATGGCGACACTCTCTTTGTCTATGACATCGACACCGATGAAGTAGTCCATAAGCGCGACCTGGGTTTGGGGAGTGTATTGGATGTGTCTATTCAACTCTGGAAAGACGGTCTCATTTACGGGGTAGCCAGCAACAAGATCTTCTCACTGGACCCCAATACCTTTGAAACCACCATACTTGCAGACTATCCAGGTAGAATTCGTAGTGGCTTTGCTATGGATGACAAGGGGATATATTTCAGTGATCGTGCGGAACTCATGCGCTACAACTGGCCTGCGGA
>CALAXS010000359.1 GCA_937895305.1 uncultured bacterium | reverse complement strand
GTAAAGTGTTGTAAATAAAGATGTTCTATGGGTAGGCAAGATCAGGTAAACCATACACATTCCATGCCCGAAGAACAGGGATCCACTACGGAAGTCCTGAAGTATAGCTATTTTACGGGCTTTATGTCAACCGGGCAGCGCCCGTATGCAATAGAGCAACTTGAGTCTATGATAATCAGGCAGCGATGTACAGCACTTTCGGCAAATTATGCTGGTGTTGACACCGTGTCGTGGTGTTTATATAGTGCATTGGATAAATTATGCACAAGGAGCAGCATCATGGCAAGTGAAGTAACACGTAGGGGTTTTGTCAAAGCAGGGGCTACAGCAGCGGGGATTGCGGCGACGTTAGCCCCTTCCACGGTATTGGGGGCGAATGAGAAGATTCGTTGTGCCTTTATCGGGGTGGCCAATCGTGGTGGGCAGTTAATCCAGGCGGCGTTGGAGAGTAAGGAGCGGATTGAGATTGTGGCGGTGTGTGATGTGGATGACCTGGCATTGGCGCGGTGGAAGGAGACGTTGCCGGAGGCGAAGCAGTACAAGGATTATCGGGAGGTGATTGCGCGGGCAGACGTGGATGCGGTGTTTATTGCGTCGCCGGATCATTGGCACCCCATCATGTGTATCGAGGCGTGTAAGGCGGGGAAGGATGTGTATGTGGAGAAGCCCTTGTCTGCGACCATCCATGAGGGGCGGCGCATGATCGAAGTGGCGCGGGAGACGGGACGGATTGTTCAGGTAGGGCTCCATCGGCGCAGTGCCCAGATTTTCCATGACTTGCATGATTTGGTGGCGGCGGATTATCTGGGTCATGTGACCGTAGCCCATGCCTATCGAATTACGAATATGTGGCCCAGCGGGATTGGCAAGTCGCAGCATGAAGACCCGCCGGCGACGCTGGATTGGGATATGTGGCTGGGGCCGCGTCCGGAGCGACCGTATCAGGATAACATCGCGCCGTACAAATTTCGTTGGTGGCAGTTGTACTCGTCCCAGATGGGGAACTGGGGCGTTCATTACTTTGATTTGATTCGGTGGCTGGTGGATGAGGAGGCCCCGGTATCGGTGTCGTGTCATGGGGGGCGCTTTGCCATCGATGATGACCGCACGATTCCGGATACAGCTATCGCGGTGTTCGAGTTCGCTTCAGGACGTATTCTGGAGTTTGGTCAGTATGAGGCGTCGGGCTATCGTATGTTACCGAGCGAGATTGACCTGCGGGGCACGAAGGGGATTTGTTATGCCAGCGGGAACAAGTTTCAAATCATCCCGGAAACGGATGGTCAGTTTCAGAAGGGGGCGGAGCGTGCTGAGGCGATGGAGGTGAAGGCGCAGGGTGCGAATTCAAGCCTTACGGCGCAGCATATCGCTAATTTCCTGGATTGTATGGCGTCGCGAGCTACGCCGAATTGTGATGTGGAGGAGGGACACAAGTCGACGGTCTTCTGTCACCTGGCGAATATCGCGCTGGCCACGAAGTCACGGCTGGAGTGGGATGCGGAGAAGGAGGAAATCACTGGCAACAAGGAAGCCAACGACTTGCTCCATTATAAGTATCGGGAACCGTGGACCCTGGGCTAAGCGAAGATTAACTGGAGCAGGTTGATATAGATAGTGTAGAAAACGTCGGTAACATTGAAGATTGCACTGGTGAGCAAAGTGAATAGAGCGACTATGGCGAGCATGATGTAGTCCTTTTGGGTTGAATCGAATATTTATGATCGGCCTGAATTGTAACATTAGTACCGGGTCGGGTGCGAAGTGGATTTTATAGTATCTATACAAGGAGATTGAAATGATAAAACGGTTTTTAAGTGGTGTGTTAATGCTTGGTCTCATTGTGGGAGTTGCCGTTGCTGAGGAAGCGGAGGAGTCGAAGGTTTCGGGCAAGGAAATTGTCATTGACACGAGTCAGAATATTGATACCTATCGTGCTTTCGGGTCGGAGCATCCGGGACTGTATAAGCACCCGGCATCGATTACCCAGTTGGCCAATGGCGATTTGTATGTAGCGTATTACGGCGGCGCGGGCGAGTACGATACGGGCACGGCAGTCTATGGGTCGCGGTTGCCACTGACGAAGAGGAACAGCGTAAAACTTCAGGATGGTAAAACGCTTTCTGCACCCGCAGGCCAGAAAAACATCGGCGATGCGGACTGGTCAGACCCGGTGGTCATCGCGGACACGCCGTTTCGTGGCGATGGGAACCCGGTGGTGTGGCAGGCCCCGGACGGTATCGTGTGGTTGTTCTATGTGAACCTCTACGGACAGACCTGGTCCAATGCGCGGGTGAAGGCGAAGATTAGTGAAGATGGCGCGGAGACCTGGTCGGACTCTTTTATGTTGACCATGGAAGAGGGGACTATGGCGCGGGGTAAACCCATCGTTCTGAACAATGGGGATTACCTGTTGCCCATGTATTTTGAAACGGGCGAGGACCGGGAAAGTACGGCTTCGGATACGAAGAGCTTTTTCCTGCGGTATAACCCGAAGACGGAGAAGTGGACCGAGACGAATCGCATTACGTCGTCCAACGGTAACCTGCAGCCACAGGTAGTACAACTGACGGATGAGAAGCTGATTTGTTATATGCGTCGCGGGGGTGGATTTGGTCCCGCGACGAGTGGCTACATTCTATATTCGGAATCGAACGATGGTGGGTACACCTGGAGCGATGCGGTGGACACGGAATTCAAGAATCCGAATTCGGCGGTGGATATTGTGAAGTTGCAGAATGGGCATCTGGTCATGGTCTATAACGATCACATGTATAACCGTTCGCCGTTGACGGTAGCAGTGTCGAAGGATGGCGGGAAGACGTGGCCCCATCGTCGTGATATTGGTGGTGGTCAGAACTCCTATGCTTATCCCTATATCATTCAGATGGCGGATGAGAAAATCGCGATTCTCTACACGACGAATAATCGTGCCACCATTATGGTGACGGCCTTCGGCCGCCTCCACGACAATGGGGCGGGCGCCT
>CALAXS010000358.1 GCA_937895305.1 uncultured bacterium | reverse complement strand
GCACGATAACGGGATGCCCATCACAGAGACCATTCATAAAAAAACCGGGATGGCCCACAACATCCGTTAAGCCCAGACCGGGGATTGCTGAAAAGGGCCGCTCCTCTGAAATGGTATCCAGCAACGGCCTCAGGTCAATGCCCGATCCTGCCACAATCGCAACCGGAACTTTCGTCATGGTTTCCACGGCGTAGGCATCATGAGGTTCTGGTAGGTGCGCAAGGCATATTCATCGGTCATGCCTGCGAGGAAATCGACTACCCGTCGTTCCAGATTGTCCACCCCTGCGAGATCTTCTGCAATCATCGCAGGATGCTCCAGAAAATAGTAGTACAGTTCTTTCAGGATGTGCTTGGCCTTGCGAATCTCACTTTCGATTGCTTCCATGGGATAGACCTCCGTGTAGAGGTGGTCCCGCAAGGCATTCATCGCTTCCAGCACATCAGGCTGGATACCAAAACTGCCTTGCCTGCTTCCTTCAATGAGACCCACCACCATTTTGTCGATGCGATCCGAAGTCCGTATACCCAAATGGGCGAGGGCATCCTTCGGGAGCATATCCAGTGTAATTACACCCGCACGAATCGCGTCATCAATATCATGATTAATATATGCGATGGCATCACAAATGCTCACAACCACCCCTTCACGGGTATTGGGTCCTTCCGATTCCAGTCCTTTCAGAACGGCCTTGCCTTTAGAGTGATAGAGGATGCCGTCGCGCACTTCATGGGTAAGGTTCAATCCCTGATGCTCGCCCCTGCGTTCAAGTTTTTCCACCACCCGCAGGCTCTGTTCAAAATGAAAGAAACCGGGCTCATAGACTTCATTCAGCGCGGCCTCGCCAGCGTGACCAAAAGGCGTGTGTCCCAAATCATGGCCCAATGCGATGGCCTCGGTCAGGTCTTCATTCAGATGCAGGGCCCGTGCAACCGTGCGGGAAATCTGCATCACTTCCAGGGTATGGGTAAGTCGCGTGCGATAGTGGTCTCCCTCCGGCGAGAGAAAAACCTGGGTCTTTCGTTTCAGCCTGCGAAATGCCTTGCAATGCAGCACCCGGTCCCGGTCACGTTGAAAGTCAGTACGGTAATTGTCCTGGGGTTCCGGCTCCACCCGCCCCTGACTCCTGGAAGACAGTACCGCATGGGGGCTGAGGTTTTGCGCTTCCAGCGCTTCCAGTTCTTCACGAATTGTGATGCCCATTTATGCCTCTTCCAAATCTCGAATTTTTTTGAATATCTGATCATGCTTCCGCCGTGCACGCTCGTGCCTGGGGTTCAGGGCCAATATTGCATCCAGAATGTGGATTGCTTTCTCTATTTGCTGACGACGAATAAAACCAATGGCCAGATTATACTGGGCAGAATTTAATTTGGTGAGGATCCCCTCATCCTCATGATTCTGCTTATACAATGCCTCATAAATACCTGCCGCCTGCACGAAATTATGGCGCTTGAAGTAAAAGTCCCCGGTCATCTCCTCTCGTGATGCTTTCACGCCTTTATACTGGGCTATATAGTCCGCAATGGCTTCCTGTTCCCGCGTCATGTACTCCTCCGGGGTGAACACCCCGACCGTGGCAGAACGTTCCACCAGAACACTAATGTTGTTGCTGGACGGGTCCTCAGGAATCAAAATAAAACGGGGGGCATCCCGATAATCCTTGTTGTGGCAAAAACCGGGAAGCACTTCACCATCCTTGAATTCTACCACTATAGGCCGACCGGCCTCGCGATGTCCCTCTACATTGGCACTTCGGTCAAATTTCCCATCATAACTTCGCACATAAAACACGGCCTTTAACTGTGTGTAATTGATCTGGAGCGCCTGCTCCTGTACACCGCCCTGCTCATTTATAGGATTAAAAATAAACGATTCATTATTCGGGTTCAACGACATACTCGTACCATGGAGTATCCGACCATCCTGAACATGCACTACCAGGCGTTGCCGCTCTTTTTTTATTTTATTCCTGGCACGTCTTTCCAGCGGGGCGTGGTGCTTTTTACAGTAAAGCTTGTTGCCGAATTCGAGTACACAGTCCTCGCATCCGAATGAACCACACTCTACACAATAGCCCACCACCTCTTTCAGGGGGTGCATCAAACAACGCATGGTCAAAATCCTCCGCAATTAATTTTGCCAGTGTACGATAGCGCGTAGCACGAGGCAAGCCCTACATACCCAGACCACCATCAATACACAGCACTTCGCCCGTAATGTAGGCTGCAGCATCGGAAGCGAGAAAAGCCACACCCTCAGCTACATCTTCTACGGTACCTGCACGCTTCAATGGAACGCGGTCCAGAACCGTTTCTAGTGCTTTCTCGCCCAGGTCCGCCGTCATATCTGTACCAATAAAACCGGGAGCAACTGCATTCACCGTAATGTTGCGGCTACCCACTTCCTGGGCATAGGACTTGGTAAAGCCGATGATGCCGGCCTTGGCCGCTGCGTAATTGGTCTGGCCACCCTGACCGTGCATGCCCACTACCGAGGTCAGGTTAATGATGCGACCATATCGATTTTTCAACATGGAACGTGCCGCAGCGCGACAGGTATAGAACGCACTGTTCAGATTGGTGCGCAAGACATCGTCCCAATCTGTATCTTTCATACGCATCAAGAGGCCGTCCCGGGTGATTCCGGCATTGTTCACCAGGATTTCTATGGTACCCAGCTCGGCAATAACGCCATCAATGAGTGACTTCACTGATTCTACATCGCCAATATCACAACCATAGCCATGCACATCGCCTTCCATCGCCCCGGCTGCTGCTGTTGCTGTTGCAGCATCACGTCCGCAAATTGCTACTTTTGCACCTTCACGGGCGAATAACGCAGCACAAGCCTGACCTATACCCCGGGTACCCCCGGTCACCAAAACCACCTTATTTTCAAAACGTTTCATTGGATTACTCTCGCTGGTTAACGGCCTATAAATCATCAACGCTCATATTATCAGATCCGTGTTGTCCATGACGAAATATAGGATAACGCCTTGACTCCAAT
>CALAXS010000357.1 GCA_937895305.1 uncultured bacterium | reverse complement strand
GTCAATCAGCGGGGCAAAGTCTGCCAGTTAGGCGAGTGGAAAGTGATGTATCAGATGCGAGACCAGGGTTAAACACACAGCATGAACGCTGTATCCCATAAGCAAAAGGGCCTGAAGGGTGCATTGCATTGTCACTCGACCAAGTCGGATGGTAAGCAAAGCCCGGAGGAGGTGCTGGAGACGTATCACAGTCTTGGCTATGATTTTGTAGCTTTGACGGACCATGATTTCCTGATGATGCCCAATGCCTATAAGGATGTGCCATCGGAGTTTGCGGGGATGCTCGTGTTTAAGGGGATCGAGCGGACCATCTTTGCGCGGGGCTACCTGCATTATAATGAGATTGTGGGCCAGGATGAGATGTTGAATATATTCAACCATCCTGCGGAGTATGATTTTACGGTGGAGCAGATGCTGGAGCGCATGATTGAGGTGGAGGAAACGGTGGAGATTCATGCGGTGGAGGTGAGTCTGAAGGGGTTTTACACCGCAGAGTATGATATTGAGGAAATTCCGCAGCCGAAAGTGGTTTCGGATGATTCGCATACGCGGGAGATGTGTGGTCGTGCCTGGGTATGGGTGGATGCGGAAAAGGAACATGATGCTATCTTGCGTGCTATCAAGGCGGGCAAGGTAGAAAATGAATATAAGTGGGTCGCACAACAGGCGACCTGGAATAACCAGGGAGGGTCTCAGGTTGGGTAAACGTGTGGCCATCTGTGCGGTAGCACAGACAAAGTATGAATCAAACAAGTGGCAACAGCGCATGCAGGGGCTGGTGTGGGAAGTGGTGAAGGATGTGAAGGAACAGGTGGGTCTGGGATTTGGTCCCCGTGAAATCGAGAGTTCGGTCACGTGCAGTGATGACCTCTTTGATGCGCGGACCATTTCGGACAATGCCATCACCGATGTGGTGGGTGCCCACTTTCAGGGCGAGGAGAAGGTGGCTGCCGATGGTAGCCAGGCCGTCTACTATGCAGTGTCCCAAATCCTGAGCGGGCACCACGATGTAGTACTGCTAGCGGGACATTGCAAGGAGTCCCAGGGTGCGAGCCGGAATCAGGTGACGCACCTGGCCTTTGATCCGTTTTTTACGCGTCCTATCGGGCTGGACTATCTGGCCGCAGCAGGCTTACAGGCACGGGCCTATATGGCAGCGTCTGGCGTGACCGATGAACAACTGGCCGATGTGGTGGTGCGTTCACGGCAGTGGGCCGCGAAGAATCCCCTGGCCAATGCGCAAGACGCAGTAACGCGCGAGGACGTGATGGCGTCGCCCATGGTGGCGGACCCTATTCGTGAAGGCCATGTGTACCCCGTGTCTGATGGTGCCATTGCCATGATTCTGGCTTCGGAAGAACGTGCACAGGAATTATGCGATAACCCGGTCTGGATAACGGGCCTGGGGAACTGCTACGACACTTTTTATCTGGGTGAGCGTGAACTGGAAGGTAATTTTTCCTTGAGTAAGGCCGCCGAACGGGCTTACAAGATGGCGGGTGTAACGGATCCGAAGGCGGAGTTGGATGTGGTGGAGATTGCGGACCAGTATGCGTATCAGCAGGCACAGGTCGCCGAAGGCTTGGGCCTTTGTGGTGCAGGTGAAGGCGGTGCGTGGCTGGAAGCAGGTGGACCAGACGCACAGAACGTGAATCGGTCAGGCGGTATGCTGGCGGGTAATCCGTTGTTGATGGGCGGTCTGGCACGGGTGGCAGAGTGTGTGTTGCAATTGCAGGGTGAAGCTGGCGACCGACAGGTAGCGGGTGCGAAGCGTGCAGTTGCCCAGGGTTCTACAGGACCTGCGGGTCAGTTGCAGACGGTTGTTGTGTTGGAAAACTAATTGGCTTGGGCAGATTGCCCATTGATATACGCTGAAGAGGGTTACTCATGAGTAAAAACAGAAATGTAGGCATCATCGGTTGTGGTATGTCGAAGTTTTCGAGTCACCGGGAAGAGGTGAACCAGCCGGAGATGATTTTTGAGGCGGTGGAAGAAGCACTTGCGGATGCCGGGATTACGATGGATGACGTGGAATGCATCGTTCACGGGAATATGGAATTGTTCGAGATGGTGCATCAGCCGGACATGTGGCATGCACTGGGCACGGGTACCCGTGGCAAATCCGGGGTACGCCTCACGACTGGCGGTACGACGGGTGCAACGCTAGCGTGCGCTGCCGACAATCTGGTGGCATCGGGTTTGCATGATGTGGTCATGGCGGTAGGCTTTGAGAAATTACAGGAAGGTCACACCACGGGCGGTATCTCGAATATGGCTGATCCCTTGTGGGGGCGTAAGTTGCAGGCAGGTGCGTTGACCGGTACAACGGCCTTGCAGATGATCGACAAATTCGGAGAAGAGCGCGCCAAAGCGTGCGCCATGAAGCACCGGGTCATCATGGATGAACATGCAGCGTTGAATGAAAAAGCACACCGTTGTTTTAATCTGGAACGAAGTTTTATTACTGAAATGATGGATGCATCGCCTCAGTTGGTGGGTGAGTTGCGCATGATTCACATGTGCTCCCAGAGTGACGGTGCGTGTGTGGTTATCTTTGCATCGGAAGCGAAGGTGGAGGAGTGGAAGAAGAAAGCTGCCTGGGTCCATGACCATGAAACGGTCCATCGCGAAGAGTCCATCATTTTTACCGAAGAAAAGACAACGCATCGGGTCTCTGCGGAACGAATCTATGCGCGGAATGGCATCACCAACCCCCGTGAAGAAATTGATGTGTTCGAGATGTATGATCCGTCGTCGTGGTGGGGATTGCATTGGCTGGGCGAATTTCTCCTGCTGGACGGCGATGAGCATCTTCAGATGGTGGAGAATGATGAGATTTGTATCAACGGCAAATTCCCGGTGAACCCCTCGGGGGGTGTGGTTGCCTCCAACCCCATTGGTGCCACGGCCCTGGTGCGTGTAGCAGAGGCGGCCATGCAGGTGCGGGGTACCGCAGGTAAGCACCAGGTGCCGAAACCAGTGCATAAGGCGTTGGCGTCTGGCTTTGGCGGGACCATGTGGTCCACGTTGATGTTATTGTCGGATGAGAAACTTAACCTGGAGGAGGCATCATGAGCGAAGCCAACACAGAACAGGAATTAATCGTATCGCGTCAGATTCTCTCCATTAACCAGACTTTTTCTACGGGTCCGGTTATGGGACGTTTCCTCATTGAGCTGCGCGATAACAAGCGCATCATGGCGTTACGCTGTTCAGCCAACGGGCGCTATCTCCTGCCACCACGCGAGGTGGACGCTATGAGCGTGACCGAAGGCGATGAGTGGATCGAAGTGGGGCCAGGCGGTACCTTGCGCGAGTATGATGTGGTTTATTATGCGAGTCCTGACCCGTTAACGGGGGAAACGCGGGATGTGCCCTATGTCATCGGCTGGGTGAATCTGGATGGGGTCGAGGGCATCGCGCCCTTATGGCACCTCGTGGAAGCGGACGATATCAGCAAAATTAAAACGGGTGCCCGGGTGGAGGCCATCTTTGCTGAAAAGCGCTCCGGCACCATGGAAGACATCAAGCATTTTAAATTGATTGAAGAGGAGGCCTAAGCCATGGCTCATGACAATAAATACGCCTATACCATTGAAGGCAAGATGGCACTGCCGTACCAGTATTTTGCAGGCGCGACGAGCAGCAAGTTTATCGTGGCACTGCGCGATGAGAAAAAGATTCTCGCAGTGCAAGGCAAGCAGAGTGGACTCACCTATGTACCACCTCGGCAGGTCTGTGACCGCACGTTTGAACACCTCGAAGACAACTGGGTCGAAGTCAAAGACACGGGCGTGGTGACAAACTTCACAGTGATTCGCTATGAAGAACCGTATCAGCCCATGAAGCCGCCCTTCGTTATCGCGCTGATTAAGCTGGACGGTGCCGATACGCCTATCGCCCACCTCGTGTCCTGTGACGACGTAGGCGACGTCGCCATTGGAATGCGGGTGAAGGCGGTCTTTGCAGAGGAAGCCGTGAATACTATCCTTGAAATACAGCACTTCGTAGCGGAATAGACAAACTCTTAAATAAAAAAAACGGGCGAGACCATTTCAGTTTCGCCCGTTTTATTATGTTTAAGGATTAGCTGTTCAGTTGGACAGCGCGTGCATAAAGTGAATTAACTGGGAATGGACCTAAGTTTTCATACTTATTGAAGGTTACATGACCATCCATGTAGAGAACATTTGCACCACCGGGTGCATGGCTGTAGCTTGCGCCACCAGTCAGGTCCAGGTTCATAGAGTCGAACATGATAACCACGGTGGACTGTGCCATGGCACTACC
>CALAXS010000356.1 GCA_937895305.1 uncultured bacterium | reverse complement strand
GCTCACCTGCACCTTCACGTGCTATTACACGCACAACGCCCGACTCAGCGGCTGCACCTTCACGGTCTATCACCCGTACAACACCCAGCTCGCGAACAACAAGCACACCTGCTCCTTCGCGGTCTATTACACGTACGACACCCAGTACACAGCCTAGTGCACCAGAAGCATCGCGGTCTATCACGCGAACAACACCCAGCACACGGCCAAGTGCACCAGAAGCATCGCGGTCTGTTACGCGCAGTGCGCCAACACCAAGCCCACGCACCAATGCTCCGGCACCTTCCATAACGCGTAGTGCGCCAACACCAAGCCCACGAGCCAGTGCTCCGGCACCTTCCATAACGCGCAGTGCGCCAACACCAAGCCCACGCACCAGTGCTCCGGCACCTTCCATCACGCGCAGTGCGCCAACACCAAGCCCACGAGCCAGTGCTCCGGCACCTTCCATCACGCGCAGTGCGCCCAGTCCTCGACCCAGTGCTCCGGCACCATCCATAACGCGTAGTGCGCCCAGTCCTCGACCCAGTGCTCCGGCACCTTCACGTAGCAGTGGAGGCTCGTCATTCAATCGCAGCAGTCGGTCATCACGATAGTTAAAACAAGGAGGAATACACCATGAATAACGCAACAACCAAACGACTCGGCATTCTACTTCTGGCCCTGGGCCTTACCACCTTTCTGACAGGTTGCCCACCCGATACGGGTGGCGGTGGTGGCAATGCCCAAGCCGAATACGACGCAGGTTTTGATGTCGGCTTCGCGGTAGATGACGAATACTGGACGGGCTTCTACGACAGCTATGACACCATAGACTTTGGCCCTATCTATTATTCCGGTAGCGACATCCCTATTCTGGACACACCACCCTATGATGCCGGGTATTGGGACGGTGTCTGGTACGCCTATAACGACGGGTACTTCGTTGAGTATGATTATGCTTTCGTCATTGGGTTCAGCGAAGGATACGACCTGGCATTCAGCCCGGACTGGCCTGTGCTCTTCGCGGTTGATATTCACACCGAGTATCTTGACGGTGGTTTCTCTGACGGCTATAACGATGGTTTCTCCGAAGGTCGTGTCTTCGGTGCCTGGGACTATGAAAATTTCTGGGACTTCGATTGGCTCGGCGCCATGTGGGACTATCGTGGTGGGACCGACCTCAGTATCGGTGGACTCAGCACAGGTAATGCAGGCCCGGTGTTCCTCTATGAATATGGCACCGACCCGCTGGACCTCATCAAGCGCAGTCGCGACACCAAGGGACTGGACCAACGGATCAATCCGTCAATGCGTTTCGATAGGGACAAAGAAGTTCCCGCATTGAGCTATCGTGCCCTGCCTTCCGATGTGCAGCAGGAATTCAACGTGCTGCCCACCCTGTCCCCACGCTCCACTACGACCCTGCTCCTACAGACCACCTGGCTCCAGCGTATCGACGCCTACAATGACAGTGCAAAGTCGGTGGGTGCCACGAAGTCTAAAAGCCGGGGCGCAAGCAACTAGGGCTTCCATTTAAATTAGAAACAGGAGGTGTCTCATGCTATGGCCCATCGGTCAGGCATGCGGCATCTTTTGCATATGGCCTACAGAAAGAAGCGCAGGGTATTCATGAACCACCAGCGTGCTGTGTTCAGGTAGTACATAGTCCAGTCGTGAAAGCCGGGAAAGAAGAAGGCCAGCAGTGCGTAGAATCCCACTACAATCACGACCTTGCGTATCCAACCGCCGGATAAGTAGCGCAGGCTACGCCAAAGCACGCGAAAAACAAGGGAAAATCGGCGTGTTAAAAAATTGAGAGCCCAGGCCAAATCGCTTTCCGTTGCCAGGCCTCTGCTCCGACTCGCCAAGCCATCAGCGGCGGTCACCAGACACAATTCGGTTACGCCAGTACGCAATACCCCGCCATTACGAACGATACGCGAGCGGAACGTTCCGGTGCGTTTACCATTCACCCAGACTTTGCCAGTACCCAGTGCACGCACCCGATAGCCTTCTGCCACCACCGTTACATGGGCATGTTTGCTTGCCATCTTGGGGTCCAGTCGCACATTGACTGCACATTGGGGGTCCATACCCACGTCCACCGGGGTGCGTGTTATGGGGTACTCTGTCCCATCTTCCGGGCCGTTCACAATTTCAAACCGATCCACTAAAGTTGACAGACTCATGCCAACACCTCCCGCTTCTGCACCGTTGGCTGTCTGTGGTTCTCGCCCCGTTGCACCACCAGTTTACCGTCTTCCATAAGCACATCAATCATGGCACCCTTCTCAAAGGTCTCCGACAAAATGAGGTCACTCACGGGCATGGTCACTTCGCGATCCACCACACGACGCAGTTCACGGGCACCATAAGCTTTGCTGTAGCCCTTTTGCGCCAGATATTCATAGGCCCGTTGATACATACGAATCCCGATTTGTTTGTCCCGCAGTCGCGCACGCACCTGATTCACTTCCAGCCGCAATATACTCCGCACGTCCTCGGTTAGTAAGGGATAAAACGGCACAATCTCGTCAATGCGATTGATGAGTTCCGGTCTAAAGTGACTATGTAATTCATGGGTCAATGCTTTGCGCGGATCCGAATCACCGGTTTCGCATAATATCTCCGAACCGATATTCGAGGTAAGGATAATGATGCAATTCTTGAAGCTCACATCACGTCCCTTTGCATCTTTCAAGCGACCTTCGTCAAAGATGGGCAGAAAAATATCGAAAACGCGGGGATGGGCCTTCTCTATCTCATCAAACAATAAAATAGAAAAAGGCTGTGAACGCACTGCACCCGTCAGGCGTCCTTCGTCCTCACTCCCCACATAACCGGGCGGTGCGCCCAACAGGCGCGACACGGAATGCTCTTCAATGTACTCGGACATATCAAAAGTTACCAGATGATTCGATGAACCAAAGACCCCCCGCGCCAACAACTTGGCCAGCTGCGTCTTGCCCACACCACTGGGGCCAAGAAATAGCATCACCGAATCCGGACGATTGGGGTCTGCCAGACCCGCACGTGATTTTTTCACTGCGGCAACCACCCGCGACACTGCCTCATCCTGACCAATCAGCGCTTTGGACAGCTTCTTGTCCAGTGAACTCAAATTACGCCGTTCATCAGCGGTCATCTCTTCCAAAGGAATCGCTGTAATCTGGCTAATCACTTTTCGCAGGGTATGGGGTGTAACCCGCTGCTCCTTTGTCCCATCGGGTGGGGTGCCAAAGCCCGAATCACTTTCAAAGGCCACCGCCTGCATTCGCAACCGCGCACACGCCTGATCCAATACATCGATGGCCTTGTCCGGCAGATTCAGATTCGGCAAATAGCGCTGGGTCAAGGTTATAGCGGACTTCAACGCTTCTCCGGTAATCTTGACTCCATGATGTTCTTCCAGCGAAGGGCCCACATTGCGCAACACCTTGTAGGTCGCTTTCTCGCTCAATTCCTCCACACGCACCATCTGGAAACGCCGTTCAATGGCCGGGTCTTTTTCCACAAACTTGCGGTATTCCTGCACCGTGGTAGCACCAATCACACGGATTTCACCCCGCGCCAGGACGGGCTTCAGCAAGTTCGCCATATTCATACCATCCCCATCCGTCGCACCTGCACCCATAATCAAGTGCACTTCATCAATGAACAGCACCAGACTATCATCGGCCTTCAACTGCTCAATCAGGGCCAGCAGCTTCTCCTCGAAAGCCCCCCGATACTGCGTTCCTGCAGTCATCGCTGCGAGGCTCAATTCCAGGATTTCATACTCCGGCACACCTGCCTGCCCCTTCTTCGCGACCAGGCGCTGCGCCAGGCCCTCCACAATCTGCGTCTTCCCCACACCCGCCTCACCCACCAGCATGACGTTGTTCTTGGTCTTGCGCGACAGAATCTGTAAGGTCTCCAGGGTCTCTTTGCTGCGTCCGATGGCCGGGGATAATTTGCCCTGTACCGCCACTTCATTAAGGCTGCGCGTCAAGGATGCCAGCACATCCTTACTGGTACCATTCTCTTCGTCAGGAAAGGGGACGTGGGCTTCCCTGCTTTCAGAAGCGTGACCTTCGCTCCACTGAGTACGCTGCGGTATCCCCATTTTGCCCTTACCCAATTCCGCCATCAATGCCTTCAGGCAATCATCCCGTGAGATTTCAAGTTGGTCCATACCACGGCTGGGAGCCGATAAATCATCCTTCAGTATGGCCGCCAGCAGATGACCCGGCGTGGCAGGACCACGGGCCATACGCTCCGCCAGCTTGTTGGCCCGTGTCGTACAATCAATAGCGCGGGGCGTGTGGAACACCTCCCCATGCTCCGACGGCGAATTCCCCTCCCATAGGTCTCGTTGCATTTCACGGTGAACCGTGAAAAGTTTATTCAAGTAATTGTCTTTGAACCTGGGCGGGAGCTGATCCGGGTCATCCAGCAAGGCCGCAAACAAATGCTCCACCCCCACAAAGAATTGCCCCTGATTCACGCTCATCCCCAACGCCTTCTCCATAACTTCATTGATTGCTGGGGAAACATTAATCTGCATAAAAGCCCGACTCCAACCGTGGTGGTACATTCAAAACCCTGATCCATCCGACTGATTGTATTATCACTGGCAGTATAGTAAAAAATCAAGGCCGTATGCACAGAAGTACGGAATAAGGGCACCACCGATGGTGTAGGAGAAAAATTATTTCTGTTTCTTTTGAATCAGTTCATCTCCGGACAAATGAACGATCT
>CALAXS010000355.1 GCA_937895305.1 uncultured bacterium | reverse complement strand
ATAGGGAGAGGACTTTTTATATGTCGGACAAGCCACATCGTCCACAGGCAGGTGAGGAGCTGGTCAAGCAGCAACTCATCACGCGGGAAGAGTTGGACGCTGCACGGGAGCACGAGGCGAAGAGCGGTACGCCGTGGTACAAGCAGCTGGTACAGGTGGGCAAGATTAATTTCGGTTCCTTGGAGGATGTGCTGTACTACGAGTTTCATCCCAAGTCCGTGCGGGTGGAGCAGCAGACCCTGGGGGATACCCTGTTACAGGATGGTCGCCTCACCCAAGAGCAATTGGAAAAAGCACTGACGGAACAGAAACGTACCGGACGCTTGCTGGGAGATATCCTCGTAGATCTCGGTTTTGTCACGGCGAAGGTGAAAGCGCAATTCCTGGCGCAACAGTACGGCATTGAATATGCAGATCTGGAAAGTGCGATAAGCACTCCCGAAGCATTAGTCGCCGTGCCGGAAAGTATTGCGCGGAAGCATGGACTTATTCCCTTGTCGGTCGATGGAGACCGGATTAACGCGCTCATAACAGACCCCCAATCCTTGGGACGTCTGAAGAATGTTTCCGTGTTGCTGGGCAAGCGTATTCATCCCATATTGACAGCGGTGGAAGATATGAACGGGGAAATCCGGTGTCGGTACCGGGGTGCAGATGCGACGGATGAGGGTGAAGGACGGAGCAAGAAGGTCATCCAGCTTGATGAAGCCATTGATGGGAAAGCCCTGGAGGCCCAATACACCCAGGATCATGGTGCTGCGTCAAAGGAAATAGCAGTGCCTGTAGCCCAAGAGTCTGAAACGACCTCGGAAGAGGAAACGTACGAATACGAGGAAGTGGAGGAAGAAGACGTGTTAGAAAATGACGATGTGGAATATACAGAGAAATACAGTTCTGATCGATTTGAAGAAATCGCGCAGCAGGCTTCAGGTGCATCAGTGGTCAAAATGGTTTCAACCATTATAGAAGGCGCCATTAATTCAGGCGCAACAGACGTACACCTCGATCCGCAAGAACCCGAGATGCGGGTTCGCTATCGTATTGATGGCGTCCTCCATGATGTCATGAGTATTCCCGGTACAATGGAAATGTCCATCATTTCGCGTATCAAAATCATTTCAGACCTGGACATTACCAATACACGCCTGCCACAGGATGGTCACATCAGTATGGAGGTGGGCGAAGGTGAATTTGATATTCGTGTAGCCACCTTGCCCTGTTACCTCGGGGAACGTGTGGTCATGCGGATTCTGGATCAGGCAAATGTATTGCAAGGCATCAAGGATCTGGGGATGGAGGCAGATGATGAAAAAACTTTCATCCGGGTCATTGAGCAACCCTATGGGATGATTCTGGTCACAGGGCCTACAGGAAGTGGCAAGACGACAACCTTATATGCTTCACTGAATCAGAAGGATGTCATGACCGATAGTATTGTGACCCTGGAAGATCCGGTGGAATATCAGTTGTCCGGGGTGAACCAGGTTCAGATTGATACCGATATTGATTTAACCTTTGCCAATACCTTGCGCGCTTCACTGCGCCAGGATATTGATGTGTTGCTGGTCGGTGAGATTCGGGATGCAGAAACCGCACGGATTGCCATACGGGCATCCATGACCGGGCACCTGGTCTTTAGTACCCTTCATACAAACGATGCGCCAGAGGCCATCAGCACATTACGGAATATGGATATACCCTCATTCCTGATTTCCAGCGCCCTGACCGCCGTGGTAGGACAGCGTCTGGTGCGGACCATCTGTACAGAGTGTAAAAAAAGCTATAAACCTGCGGCGGCCATGTTGAAGTCCATCAATCTGCCGGCATCGACCAAGAAGCTCTATCGAGGCGAAGGCTGTGAAACCTGTTATAGCACCGGAAACAAGGGGCGTACCGGTATTTTCGAAATTTTGGAAGTAAACGCTGCCATACGGAATTTGATTGCTGAGGATGCTTCCGTAGCTGATCTCACAAAGAAATCAAAGCTGAAAACCATGGCCATGCGATGCCGGGAAAAAGTTAAAAACGGGGACGTAACCGCAGAAGAATTCTTGCGTGTAATTCGCACATGATATTGCGAAAAAAGACCCTCCCCGATTCGTGGTCTGGAAAAGATCGCGGGGGTATGTGGATAAGTTGTGTATAAGTGGCCTTTACTTACATACAACGATCAGGACTTGTCATATTTTAATATAATTAAGTTGTTACTATAAAATGGGTTACGGCTGGTTTGAGTGATTTT
>CALAXS010000354.1 GCA_937895305.1 uncultured bacterium | reverse complement strand
TCAGACTCACAGTTTCCGGCATGATGAGTTGCGGGACATCCATAAACTTGAGGTCTACCTCGCCCGGCATGAGCTTGATGGACCGCTGCTCCCGTACCAGCGCACGATTGTTGTTATAGATGGTGACAGCCAGGTCCGTGCGGTCCTCGCCTGTGGTTATCGTGCCCCCTGCCAAATTCAAAGGGTCATGAAGGGCTTGCCAGTTTTTCGGACGTATTTTTGTCACCACACCAACTTCCACATTCTGTAATTCAGCAATAGCGGTGCCCATCATCATAATCAGGGCTGCGCAGATAAATCGTTTCATTTTCTTAACTCCATTTGTACACATTCACTCATTACTATACCCTTCCTGGTTCCCGCTGTACAGTCAACTACTCTACCTGTCATTCCCGCGCAAGCGGGAATCTCCGCGTAAACAATCCTAACGCAAGTAGGGAGCGAAGTCGAAGCATTCTAGGTAGAACGCTCCTGTTTTCCGGAGCAGAGCTCCGGGATATGCATTCCCAAGCAGAGCTTGGGAACGAGGAAAAAGCTCGTCATTGCGCGCCGAGTGTTACGAGGCGCGGCAATCTGGCTTGGCCCGGATGATAAGATGCCTGGCAACGACCGCAACAACCCCGTCATTGCGAGGAGGCCCCGCCGACGCGGCAATCTCTTGGTCCCATAGTCTTCAACTATTATCGATAGTTCTTACACCGGAAATAGACGGGCTAATTCTGGTATTATTCGACCATTCTACCTTTATAACGATTGAGCGAGGGAAATGATGAAAATTGCTGTAGTGTCCCACGGGGACGAAACAATAGTCGTAGCAGATTGTGGTGCCTACTGGATCAACGTCACCCGGGCCGATTTGGCATACAGCGGTGGCGATGCGCCCCTTTCCTCGGTGAGTGACCTCGTGGAAAGTGGATTGCTTACGGCGGCGTATATCGAAGAATTGAAAGTGTTTACGCTGGCCAAAGACGAATTTAAGGTGTCCGCGCCAGAGGCCTTTCTACAGCCCCTTTACCCCGGTAAAATCGTCGCGGTAGGCCGCAACTACAAGGCCCATGTGGAAGAGTTCGACAATAAGATGCCCACGGAACCGACGTTGTTTTGCAAGCGACCTGATGCCTGTGTGGGGCCGGATGAGGCCATCGAAGTACAGGACTGGTACGGGCGGGTGGACCACGAAGGCGAGCTTGCGGTAGTGATAGGCAAACGCGCCAAAGACATCGATGCCGCTAAGGTGCAGGACTACATCGCAGGGTACACACTACTCAACGATGTCACAGCACGGGAGCTACAAAAGGCCGACATCGCCCAGGGAAATCCCTGGTTCCGCGCGAAAAACCTCGATACCTTTTGTCCCATCGGTCCCGTGGTGGTGTTGGCCGAAGACCTGGGCTGGCCCCTGGAAGTAGACATCGCGGTGGAGGTCAATGGTGAGACCCGACAAAGCAGCAATACCCGTAAGTTTATCTTCAGTCTGGGTGAGCAATTGGCGGCCATTACCAGATTCATGACGCTGGAACCGGGCGATGTGGTCGCTACGGGAACGCCTGAAGGGGTATCGCCCTTGCACGATGGGGATGTGGTGTCCGTGATGTGTCCCGAAATCGGTGTGCTCAGCAATCCGGTTAAGCAGGCGTAACTTAGCTACGCGGACTCTACTTAACTGCGGTGACCTTGATGCTCCGGGTCTGTCGTTCCAGGGCAATCAACATGGGTTGCAGGGGTTCGATGATCCGTGGGAAATTTACCTCACGTTCGCTAATCATATCCCAACCCGAATGCATGTTCCCGGTGATATGGCAATTCACGGGATCCTTACGCAGGTTCACCAGATAGAAGTAGGGCTGACCATCGATTTCTACGTAGCGACTTTTGACCCCTTCGATAGGATAGTCAAAGGCATTCACGGTATGGGGTACGGGTTCCAAATCACCCAGTTGAATCAAGGCATCCATTGCATGGAGATATTCTGTGGGCAGGTTCATTCCCCGCACCAGCACAGTGTTGCCAGTGTTTGGCAGCACATCCGTTCGCGAATGCCCCTTTTCATTATAGGGTATGGGCGTACCCGGCCGGGCTGCAGGGCGACCACTTTCTATATAGGCTGCAATTTTCCCAAAGGTTGCATCGTCCAGTGCGGGTGAATTGGGAATAATCAACACATCAATTTCATCCAGTGCCCCTGCATTACATTGCATTTCGGTGATAAAGCGGATCTTGTATCCACCGAAGGAAGCGCCCTCATAGGCATCCATGACCGAGCGCAGGTGCGGGTCGCCATCTTCAAAAATTTTTGAAGCCTGACTGAAGAGAATCCCGACTGTGCCCGGCGCATCCTGGAAGGCCTGAAGAATGGGGGAGAGGCGTTGGATGTCCAGATTACAGCGTGCAGTTGCCGAGAGTACCACCGGATTCTCAATCCCTTCCCCGGTGAGGTTCAGGGCAGCAGCATCAAGGCCGGCCATAAAACCTTCCCAGAGTACGGTTTCAATCGTAGCTCTGCTTTGTGCATCAGTGAGTCCCTGCAGGTCCAGCCCGAGGCTGATGTCATACAAGGCTTTGTCCGGTGCGAGCGAACGCAATAAACTGTAATGGATGCTGTGGTGGGGGTACCGCAGGCCGAACACGCTATCGTTGGGTGCTGCTGTAGTACGGATGCTGTTGAAGTCCACACTTTGCGCCAGGACTTCGGGATCAATGCCATGGCGGGATTCACCGGGTTCCAGCGCAGTATCTGCCAGGGTAATGCTTAAGGGCAGGGTACTTTGCTGGCGTACCTGATTTGCTACCTGATTCAGGTAGGCATTGCCCTTGCTGCGATGGAAGGTTTGCCAATCCGCCTGATACGCCCAACGGTTTTGATAGTGATAATCCTGAATCTCGGGTTCAACCGCACTGTGGATGTACTGGTCCCAGATGGTGATGTCGTCATAACTGCCCAGATGTGCACGCCATACCTGATTTAGATTTTGTCGATCCGGATAGTACGCCTTGATTTGATTAATAAAATCACGATGGGTGTTGTGATCCTTAAACGTGAATTGCGGGGCTTCCATGAGGCTAATCCCGAGAAGACCTTCCTGTTTGGAAAGATAGGGGAGGGCCTGATCCAGATGGCGCTTGTAGGTTGCTAGCGCCCCGGCATGCAATTCTCCGGGGAAAGTGGTGTCCTCAAGCTCTGGCCAGGTGTCTCGTACCCAGGCACCAGTGTCAAGGGGATCCAGCGTAACCAGCGTTAGCATCCCCAATGACTTATTGAGCCCAAAAATCTGATCATACTGGTCCATGAAATTCCGGGGACTGGTTCCGTTTTCGAGGGTAACCCGTGGTGTGAGCGGAGTCACCATAAAGTTCAGCTGTAAATTGGCCAGGTGCTGCATGCGTTGCGGATTAAAATCACGGAGGTGGAGACCGATTAATTTGGAAGGGCCTTTGGTATGGGGCATCAGGGCGATACGCTTTTTAGCAGTGTCGGTACTCGTTCCGAAGACCATTTCCGTTTCAATGGTTTGCATGGTTTCTTCAACGTAGTACAAGAGTGAATTTGCCCGTGCCCAATGTTCCTGATCCAGATGTTGCTGTAATTGATCACATACAGCAGCAACAACATGGGCATCCACCTGAAGGTAGGGTGCACGCGGGTGTGTGAAAGCACCATCATTCAATTTGCTCTGAAGCATGGCCAATCGTGTGGTTGCTGCCTCAATACGGGTGTCATATCCAGCAGCACTAATATGGGTTAATGTAAAAGGAAATTGTAGCGGTTCAATCTCATCCGCATAATCTGCGACCACAGTAGCCTGTAAGGTGCCTATGGGCAGTGCACGACCCTCAAGTTCAAAGAGGCAATGGTTTTTACCTGCATAAAGGTCCAGTACGATAGCACTTTCGATCAGGGTTTCTTGCGCATCATTCTGAATCTGTAATGTAATATGTGTAGATTGAAATTGCTGCTTACTGATGATTTCACAATTCAGCGAAAGGGATTC
>CALAXS010000353.1 GCA_937895305.1 uncultured bacterium | reverse complement strand
GGAACAGGTGATCACTTTCCTCCGGAATGGGTGATCCTTTTCACTGGAATGCGCAGCGTGCACCATGGATACGGATCTGGACCCGGTAACTCATCTTGCCGTTCTTCAGAGGTCTTGCTTTAATGCTCGCCATATTCTCCTCCCCACATCGCTGTATCGCGTAAGTTTAGAGTGCTTGACCGAGTTGGCCAAATCCTACTCAACTCCTTAAAACCGAATTCAATTGTGCCATAATCGTGCCATTTAGTCTATAGGTCTATTTATAAACACAAAAAAGGACTTACGCCATTCAGCGTAAGTCCTTGATATATAAGTGGTAGGCGAGGAGGGACTTGAACCCTCAAGGTCTTGCGACCAACGGATTTTAAGTCCGTCGTGTATACCGATTCCACCACTCGCCCGTGGAAGCTGTTTAACAGGTGAAAGGGTACTATACCGGGGTCACAGAGATCCACATTGAAGCCTCTTTGGCACCTGGAAACCTTTCACTTGGGCCTGAATTTGAGAAGGTCCGGGGCGGACTCTAGGCCAGTGACATGGACTTGGCCACCAGATACTGGTACTTGATAGGCAGCAAGCGCTGTATTGCATCAATGATATGGGCATCTATACCGACCATTATCCGCTTTTTATCTTTACGTATACCCCGAATAATGATCTGTGCCGCTTTCTCTGGCGAAGTCAGGGCAATCTTCTCAAACTTTGGGGCCACCTCTTCCTGGGGTTGCTCCAAAACACCCAGTCCACCTATACGTGCATCCCGTGCAATATTGGTCCGGATGCCACCGGGTATAACCGTTGAAACCTGAACGGTACTCTTTTCGAGATAGAGTTCCTGGGACAAGGATTCGGTGAACCCGCGTATGGCAAATTTCGAAGCATTGTAGGCACTCTGCGTTGGAACCGCGATAATCCCGAAAAGGCTGGACAGATTGACGAGGTTGGCCTCTTCCACCAGTTTCAAATGGGGTAGAAACGCTTTGGTTCCATAGACCATACCCCAAAAATTGATATTCATGAGCCATTCAAAGTCTTCATACTCCAGCGCCTCCACCGTAGCGCCCAGTGCGACCCCGGCATTATTTATGACCAGGTCCACCCGACCATGCCGAGCTATTACCTTATCTGCGTACGCATAAAAAGCCTGTCTGTCCGCGACATCCAGAATATCCTGATCTACAGTCGCACCGGTTTCCGCGATCTGTGCACAGGTCTCTTCGAGGCCCGTCGGGCTTATATCAGAAATATTTAGTACACACCCTTCCGATGCCAATGCCACAGCCAACGCACGACCAATCCCTGAACCTGCCCCGGTCACTACTGCAACCTTACCTCGTAAATCACGCATTCAAATCTACTCCTGTTCTCCGTCTCGCTATCCTATACACCCTCAAAATGCTCGTCCTTACAGCCGGGACACAGACCATGAGAAAAAGTCGCATCCGTGCGCGTGCTTACATAACTTTCCACATCCCGCCAGAACCCTTCGTCATCGCGCACTTTCTTACACCATGCACAAATAGGGATGAACCCTTCCAGGGTCTTGATGTTTTCCAGTGCAGTTTCAAGCGCACGCACGCGAAGAGCATCTCTTCGTTGTGCCATCTCCGCTTTGAGCACACCTTTTCGACGTGCAATCAGCACCAGAAAAGACAAGACCAGACAAGTCACATTCATGAAACCATAATGAACCCAGTCCGGATCTGGAATTTGTGCATAATTAACCACGGCTGCCCAGGTCAGAATACAGCAAGCTGTCATGAGTATCCACCAGGTATAGGAAAGAAAAAAGCAACCTACCCCCACCACCAGTAACGCCAGATTAGTGGATTGCTTTATTTCGCCTGAATACCCCAAATGTGCCGCACTGTTTGCGATCAACATCAAAATGAGCACAGAGGCCAGTAAATGCGACAACGGAATGGGAAGCGTACGTTTCAGGGCATACAGGCTCATCCCTGTTACCAGAACCAGATTGCTTATAGAAAATGAAAGAAGCTTCCACTTGTAGTCCGGCGGAAGCAAAAGGTAGTGACTGGTGGAAAGTAGTGCGTAGAGCAACCCTACTCCTACGGCAATATAGAGCAATGCGCCATTAAGGCTTTTGTTAAAAACAAGGGCCTTTTCTTTATTCGTCAATGGCTTGGGAATGCTATTGAGTGAACTCTGTTCTAAAGCTGCCATAGTGAACCTCGGCTCGATGCTTAACTGGGGGTATTGATGGTGGGCCGTACATGTAAACCAGTTTCATGCTACCACGCATTCCCGACAACCCACAACACCTACTTTTCAGGGTTGCACAAACGTATATAAAGAAAATCATCAATCATCAAGCCTTGGTGTAACCGGACCTCAGATCGCCCTTCACCATCGCTTAGGCAGATTGGACTGATAGCCAAGGGAATAAAAAGTTGCCCTTCCAGCGATGCTGTGCTTAAATAGGCATGTTGTATTAACTCGGGAAACAGGCCCAAAGGGGAGTAGCTAAACATGAAGACCGCCAACGAAACCACGAATACCCTTCAAGTTAACCGTCGGGATATGCTGAAAGCGACCGTCGCTACTGCAGGATTGCTTATCCTGCCCAGTGGTGTCCATGCTGGTCCAAATTCACCGGGCAATAAATTGAATATCGCACTTATCGGGTCCGATGGTCGTGCGCGGGCGCATTATGACGGTATCTCCAGCGAAAATGTGGTGGCGATTTGTGATGTGGATGAGGAGCATCTGGACTTTGCTGCGGCTGTTTTCCCGGATGCCAAACGTTATGTGGACTGGCGCGAATGTCTGGAACATCCCGAGCTGGATGCCATCGTCTGTTGCACAACGGATCAGACCCATGCTTTTGTCGCGAACTGGGCCATGAAACGTGACCTCCATGTCTATTGCGAGAAGCCCCTGGCCATCAGCGTGGAAGAAGCACGACTGGTCCGGGAAACCTACAGAACCAAGAAAGACAAACTGGCGACTCAGGTGGGGATGCAACGCCATGCCTACCAGAATTTCAATCGTGTCCGTGAATTAATTCATGACGGTGCTATTGGTGAACTCAAAGAAGTAAGTGCCTGGGGCAATCGCCAGATACCCAAGCCCGGCTATTTACCCGCGGCAGGCCCTCCCCCTAAAAATCTTAACTATGATCTGTGGATTGGCCCTGCACCATTCCATCCTTACAACCCGGAGTATTTCTCTGCTGAGGCAGGGATGAATTGTCTTCAGTGGAACATGTACTGGGATTTCGGCTGCGGACAAATCGGCGATATGGGCAGCCACACCATGGATATCGTATGGAATGTAATTGATGCAGGTATACCCACAGCGATAACGGGTGTAGGTGAAGAATATAATCCTGAAGTCACCCCGGTACGGATGACCTCCACCTTTGAACATGCTGCCAATGACTGGCGGGATGCCATCCGCGTGAATTGGTATCAGGGTGGGGATATGCCCAAATCACCCTCAGAGTTTGTTGATCTCGACAAGATAGGTCATGGGGCCCTGTTCCGCGGTACACGCGGTCACCTCATCACCGATTTCAATAATCGTATTCTCCTGCCCAATGGGGACAAGGCGGATATGACCTATTACGAACCACGCTCCGAAGAAGAGGTTATTCCCGACTTGGGCAATTTCCAGAAACAATGGATCAATGCCTGTAAAGGTGATTTAAAGACGGCCTGCGATTTTGAATACAGCGCCAACATGATAGAGCAGTTACTATTGGGGCTGGTCGCGTACCGTCATGGTGATAAGATTAAATATGATGGGGAAACGGGTCGCGTCACCAATAGTGACTCAGCCAACCAATACCTGAAACGTACCTATCGTGATGGTTGGACCCTCGAAGGCTAATACCAGCACGACATTGAAGTGACTACATCATCCTTGCAATCAGCCGTAAGCGCCT